>JAISYY010000234.1 GCA_031269635.1 Tannerella sp.
GGCTATCTGGCAAGAGAATATTTCACGTTTCACAGCCACAGTTTCTTCACGATGACGGCTCAGACCCATTTTACCAGCCTGACCTCGACGACAAATAAAGACACGCTGCAAAAGGCAGGTTATACGCTCGAACTGGTTGAAGTTCCCGGAAATACGGACAATCCCAACATCAAACTTACGGCCCATACGCCGGTGGAAGCTGAAGAACTGTCGTGGGTGGTATACCACTACCCCTACCGTGCACCGGCAGACCGGAAGTTTGAACTGGCGCAGCTTATCGACACGGCGCACGTTGACCCGGCTATTCTGGAGGCCGCAAGGGATGTGTTGTACAACGATGACGCAACGGCCGGAGAAGTCCTGGCGGCGATCCGTTCTTTCCGTTCGGGCGCCAACGGCAACGCCGCCTTGCCGGAAAGCCGTCCGGCGTGGACTGTCGGAACGGGCGACCGGACGGTCGTTGTCCGTGGCGTGACGCCCGGAAGTATCATCACGCTTTATCAAATTAACGGACGGATCGCATCCTCCATTCGCGCCGCATCGGATACGGAAACGATCGGCGTCGCGATGCGGGGTATTTATATCGTAAGGGTTGACGACCGTGCTGTCAAGGTTTTTGTAAGATAAGTAACATGAAAGAATCAGATCGTATGAACCGGATTATACTTGAACCGATCGGCGTCATTTGTACGCCGCACGAACAAATCGAAGGAATGCCCGTGCAGCCGGCTGGCGCGGCGGGTTTTACGGGTAGGGCTGTGCTGAAAAAAGAGTACGTCGAAGGACTGACCGACCTGGAAGGTTTTTCGCACGCCACGCTCATCTACCATTTCCACCGGACGGAAGGATACCTCCTCACGCTCATTCCCTTTATGGACACGAAGCCTCACGGCGTGTTTGCCACCCGTTCGCCCAAACGTCCGAACCATATCGGGATGTCCACCGTGCGTATCCTTTCGGTCGAAGGCGATACCGTCACGTTCGACGGCGCTGACATGCTCAACGGCACGCCGCTGATCGACATCAAGCCGTATTATCCCAAATACGACAGTCCTGCGGATACGAAATCAGGCTGGCTCGAAAATGCCGCCCATGCTCATTGCAGTGAAATACGTTCCGATAACCGTTTTGTATGAACAGGAACTTGATTGCCGGAACGGTGAATACCGTATTCCACAGAAACATTTCCGCACCTCACGGAACCCTTTGGCGTGGTGGCCGGGCGAAGCGTTCCGTCGCATTACGGCAGGATGCGGGGCCGTCGCCGGTGCAGGGACTGTTTCGTCGTGTTCGCCGGAGCGGCGCACAGGCCGGAACAGTTTCCGGTACGAAAAGCCGGGATCCGCTGCGTGGTCTTGCCGTCGTACTTTGCGCCTTCGGCATCTTCGGCCTTTCGTGCGAACGGGAAAGCAATTATCGCTTCAGGGGGATGCCTGGTGAAGATGTTTACGTACCGCCGCCCGCCGGTGGAAATTATCCTTCGGGAGGCGCACTCGTCTTCCACGAAAATTTCCAGTCGTGGAAACGGGAAGGCTATGAGAATCGGGAAAAAGTGGACTGTGAGGACGACCGGATGACCACTTCGCAGGTCATGTATGTCCCCGCCAGTCCCCGGACAGCCGATTACAACGGATTCCAGGTAGCCTACACACTAAAGGATTTTGCAGTCAGTCCCGACTGTGACGTCAAAGCCGGCAGTTCCACGGCGGATTCGGAGGTCAGCACGGGATATGTCGCGCTTCAGCAACTCATCTTTTACGAGTGTGGGCAGCACGATTCGGACGCGATGATGCAACTCTCGTCCCTGCCTTCGGTTTCGCGGGTACGCTTCTCCGTTTCGCTCGGCGGGCGGATGGAGGACGTGGCGGGGATTACGCTCTGGGTGAAAGCCGGAGGCCAAACGGCGTTTTCAAAGGCGGGCGATTTCATCCCTTCCGACCCGGAAGCGGGCGAAACGTTTTCGGTCGACATTAACGAACGGGATGTGCAGTTGAAATTTACGCCCGCCCTGACCGGACGGGAGAATCCGGTGAATGACGGTGTCAACCGCGCGGTACGGATACATGATCTGTGGATCTGGAGCGTGGGGGATTAAGAATTAAAAATTAAAAATGGCATATCAAATTATCACATCGTTGTCTTTTCAGGAGGCGATTCCGTCACATGGGAAAGAAAAGGAGAATGACTGCCCGGATTGCTTCACCCTCCGGGTTCGCAATGACGGCGGCGTGTGCTTCGTCACTGCGAGAGCGCAATCCGAAACAATCCGGGCTGCGTCACTGATAGACTTGACTTCATTTCATGAGAAAACAAAGGAAATGACGACCCGGATTGCTTCCTGCCGCGCCGTCGCAATGACGGGAAGCTCGCCCCCGTCATTGCAAACGCAGCGAACTAATCCGGACAGTGTCGCGTTCGTCAACGTCTCATCGACGTGCATCCGTAATTCCTCACTCTCTGCTCTCCTGAAAGTGATATGTATGTTTCTGTTTCCGTGTATGGTAATGGCGCAATATCGCGAAGTGACGGACATGGCGGGGCGCAGGGTCGGTATTCCGGAAAAAGTAGACCGCGTTTTTACCGACCGTTTCCTCTCGCTTGTCGCATTTGCACTCGACCCTGCGATGACCTGCAACGCCACGTTCCGCGTTTCGGAAGCAGGCCGGAAATACATTTCGGAGATGTATTACGTGAATAAACCGTTGACGGAAAATAATGAAGAAGAACTATTGAAACTGCGTCCCGATGTGATCCTGCTGTCATTTCAGGACGAAGCGTCACGCGAGGCGGCCGGACGTATGCAGGCCAAACTGCGTATTCCCGTCCTGCTGGTGAAATTCGGGATAACGGATTACCGCGACGCTTACGGATTTCTTGGACAGACGTTAGGCCGTCAGGCAACTGCCGGACGAATCATTGACTTTCTGGATAAATATCTGCTTCCGCTTCATGAGCAGACGGGGAAAATCCCCGCCGGCAAACGCCCGTCTGTCTATTATGCCGAAGGCAGCCGCGGACTGAATACCGAAGCTGCCGGTTCGCTCCACAGCCAAGTGATCGACTACCTTCATGCCCGCAACGTGGCGACGGTCACGACCGGCAGTATCCACGGCATGGCCGCCGTCACCGCCGAACAGGTGCTGATGTGGAATCCCGATGTAATTATTGTCTGGTCGGGTTTCCCTTCGGGAGCCGGTCTGCCGCAGGAAGCGAAAAAGGAAAAGAGCACGCGCGAACACATCCTGACCGACCCCGTCTGGCAACAGACCGGCGCCGTCGCGAACAAACAGGTATATCAGGTTCCTTCGCAGCCTTTCGGCTGGATTGACCGCCCGCCGAGCGTGAATTGCGTGCCCGGCGTCCTGTGGCTGGCACATCGGCTCTTTCCCGAAATATGTACATTCGACCTGAATACGGCACTAAAAGAATGTTTCCGCCTGTTTTATCACGTGGAGATAACCGATCAGGATATTAAATATTTGCTTGAAAACGAATGTCGTTAATTTATCATTACCAAAGCAACCGATATGAAGATAAAACCGGCATACATTATAATATATATCCTCTCCGCGCTTGCGCTTGCGCAGGGAATGGCCTTCGCGCAGGAGCCGGAACCGCTCACCGATTCCTTGCCGGAGGTGACGGTGTTCGGACGCCGGCGCACGTCGCCGCTGAAGGTCTTGACGGTGGAACCGCCGGCCTGGGAATCGTCCATCACTTGTATCACGCCGGATGATAACCGGAAAACGGCTGCGCATCATCTGTTCGACGCCCTGAAATATTCGCTCAACGGCATGGCTTCGACGCAGGGACGCCGGAAAAAACACTATTACCTCCTGCGCGGGCAAAACGTCGCTGCCGACTATGCCGTCAACGGGGTCTCCCTCTCCACCAACGGCGCAGGCCCCATGGCGGAATGGGTGGAAGCGCCTTCGCTCCTGCCCGAAAGCATCATTGAATCGGTCGAGATTGTCCGTTCCGGCAATTCCCTGCTGCTCGGATTCAGCGGACTGAACGGCGTAATCAACGTGAAAACAAAAACTTTCGACCGGGCGACCACACGGGCGGAAGCGGAATACGGCTCCTTCAATACCCTGCACGCCGGCTTGCTACACGGAGGAAAAATAAAAAACTTCCAGTACGTTTTTTCGCTGTATAACGACCGCACCGACGGTCCGGCAGGACGTCACAGCTACGAAAACCTGTGGAACTTTTACGGAAAAATCGGTTACCGGTACAAAGAAAAACTGGACGTGAATCTGGAAAGTTTCTACATCTACGGGACGCGCTTCGTTACGCAGTCCGTCTTCGACACCCTGGCGGCGCCGCAAAGCCAGCTCGCCGACTTGTGGGAATACGACCCCATGCGATACAGTGTCACCACTGCCCGCATCAAATACCGCGCCTCCGAATCCGCTTCTACCGAGTTACAATTCAGCTATATCCTGAACCGTATGGACCTGTACCCCGACCGTTATCATTTCGTATCCACCGGCAAAGTCATAGAACTGTCCGATTCCATTATCCGCAACCGTGCGTTCTGCGAGCCGGATTCGATCTTTACGGCGGCTGTTTTTCAGGCCTTCTCGCCCGTTGAGCGGAATGTGGCGCGAGCCGGCGTCATGTTCGCCTCGTCCGCCAATTATGCGCACGGCAAATCGAAAAAGAAAATCCTTTCGGCAACCGTCCTCGACCAGCATACATTCGGACGTACGGACGTACATCTCGGTGTGAAACTGATTCGTGAATATTACGATTACTACGTCCCGTATCAAGGTTTCGGCGATGAAACGAACGCTGTTTCCAACGAATGGCAACCCACGCTGTTCAATATCAGCGCCGGCGTTTCGTTTCCCGTAAACAGCCGTTATCTGTTGAATTGCGTCATCAACAGCGGCGCTTTGCCTGCCGACCGGACGGCCCTGCAACAACCGGCAGACGCCGCCGGCAATCCCATAACAGACGAAAACACCGGCAAACCGCTTGTCTCCGGCCTGAAAAGGGAAAACCGGACGGGCGTGGAGCTGGGTCTCAAGCAATATCTTCCGGACGCCGGACACCTGACCTGGACACTTTTCCTGCTGAACCAGAAAAACACGTCCGAATATACCCGGACGCCTTACTACGATGGGAACAGCGTCCTGCGTTACTACATGAAAAATCTGGATTTGCGCACCGCGGGCGTCGAACTCGCTTTCCGCAGCCCGATGTGGATAGGCCTGTTCAGCGCCTTCGGAAACATTTCCTATAAATACGTCTATCGCTCGGAACCGTCGGGCCGGACGCGCTACGACAAACAGCCGCCGCTGATTGCCAACGCCTGTCTGTCGTTCGTCAAAAAGTACACGGAAATTCATCTGATGGCGAAGTATGTTTCGTCTTACCGTTCCGACCGTTTCCTGAAAAGGGAGGTCAATATGGGGAATTATAGCAACGTTGATGTACAAGTTATCCGGCACATCCCTGCATTGTACACGGAATTATATGTGGTGGCAAATAACTTGTTTGACGTTCGCTACGCAACGGTTTCCCCGATTTATCCCGATTTCGGGCGGCAAATCAGGGTGGGGGCGAGGTGGAGGTTTTAGGGAAAGGACTCCATACAGCAATTTGGCCACACTGTAATTTCTGAAATACAGCAATTACTTAATCCTTTATTCATTATCTGTTTATCAATGTTATATTTTCCTCGAAGGAAGAAAATCCGGATTTCGCCCGGATTCCGAAAAAAAAGAGTACTTTTGCGGTGTAAACTTTGTAACATATAATTGATAAATATGTTACAAAAATAAATAGTAAAAAAACACGCAAAGCATTGATATTGAAAGGATAATAAATAAAAGTTTTAAACATGAAACAGATAGAAAAAATTTCAGAGAACAGGAACTATACGGCTATAAGTATAGGCGATTTGGATAAGTTACCGGATTATTCTTTTATTCATCCCAAAACAAATCAGGAAGTTCGGGGTAAGGTATTTGTCAAGGAAGCAACAAAGGCGACAGGAACGGAAATTTCGTTTACAACATTGCCTCCAAAGAGTGAATTGCCTTATTTTCATTTTCATAACAAGGACGAGGAAACGTATATCATTTTAAAGGGTGCGGGATATTATCAGGTAGATGACGATTGTTTTCCAATTGCCGAAGGAAGCGTGATTCGGGTTGCGCCTCAGGGAAAAAGAGGATTGTGCAATACATCGGATACGGAAATGATTTACATCTGCGTTCAGTCCAAAGAAAACTCGCTGGAAGAGCATACAACGGACGACGGCGAACGAGTAGATTGTGAATCCCAATGGAGGAAATTATGAGCAAATACGAACCGTTATGAAAACATGTTCGTTGATTCGGAAAAAAGAATATCTTTGCAGTCTTAATAAATAAATGTCATGAAAGTAAAAGACATTGTTGCAGCGATAGAATAAAAAAGGGTTATTGATATATCTTTGTCTTTGCAAACACAAAAATATAGATACATGAGTACCCTATCAAGAACCCCGAACAAAGGTAAGTACAAAATACGTAATTGGAAAGAGTATAATTCAAAACTGTGTAAGCGAGGAAGTTTGTAATTGTTTAACAGATTTGCCACTTCCTGATTACACGACTTTGTGTCGTCGCCAGGGAAGCCTTCCCGTGGAGAAGAGTAAACGATTAGATAGTGGTGAAAACTTGGTAGTAGGCATAGATTCGACCGGCTTGAAAGTTCACGGTGAAGGTAAATGGAAAGTACGTAAACACGGCTGGGGCAAGCACCGTACCTGGATGCCCGATTCTTACAAGGTAGGATAAAACAATATCTAACGAAATGAAGGACGGGGTTGTCTATTGTGTCGTTGCAACAAAGTCAAAGTAAAATATGACAAAGAGCATAAAATGAGAATCGTACCGCTGTTGCCGGCTCGTCCGGTACGACCGATACTGTGTACGTATGTTTCCGCCACGTCGGGCAGGTCGTCGTTGATAACCATTTTCCGGATTAGCCATATCAATTCCTCTTGCTGCAATGTCTGTTGCAATAATGACGTGTGTCTTTCCCGACTTGAAATTAATTCAGAAATATTTATAC
>JAISYY010000107.1 GCA_031269635.1 Tannerella sp.
GGTTAAGGCAGGATCTCCGTTGATGGTCGATAAGAATCATCCGGAAATAAAATTCGTTACGCCGGTTAGCGGGGTCGTTTCGGGCGTGAATCGCGGCGAGAAACGCAAGCTGGAGAGCATTACGGTTAAACCGGGCGTACAGGCGGAATATGAACAGATAGAGGTGAGGGATAATATTTTTTCGTACGGCGCCGAAGAAATGAAGGAACTGTTGCTGAACCTGGGTCTGTGGCCTTATATCAAACAGCGTCCTTATGACCGGGTGGCTAATCCTTCGGATACGCCGCGGGACATATTCGTAAGTGCTTTTGATTCGGCTCCTTTGGCGCCCGATATGGAGTATCTGGTGAAAAGGGAAGAAGCCTATTTAATGACGGGCATCAAAGCGCTTTCCCTGCTTACCAAAGGAAAAGTTTACGTCGGAGTGAAATCCGAATCGGCGTTGGGTTC
This sequence comes from Tannerella sp., assembly GCA_031269635.1. Classification (GTDB taxonomy): domain Bacteria; phylum Bacteroidota; class Bacteroidia; order Bacteroidales; family Tannerellaceae; genus Tannerella. The sequence goes on from JAISYY010000107.1 coordinate 451, forward strand.
GATGTCTTTCGGGGATGCCGAAAAAGTAATGCTTTCAGGGCCGCATCCGGTCGGGAATGTGGGCGTTATGATCAATAAGATCCGGCCGGTTAATAAAGGGGAGGTCGTCTGGACGCTCAATGCCGCCGACGTAGTTATCATGGGGCGTATCCTGAAAGAGAAGTTGCTTGACTATTCGAAAGTGATTGCCTTGACGGGGCCGGGGTTCCGCCAGTGTGGGTATGCGCGGGTGCAGCCCGGCTGTACGATCGGCAGTATAATCGACGGGAAGTTGAAGGAGGAAAAACGGAACATGCGCCTGATAAGCGGCAATGTGTTGACCGGCACAAAAGTGAGTCCGAACGATTATTTCGGCGCCTACGATTATCAGATGACCGTGATACCGGAAGGAGATGACGTCGATGAGTTCCTGGGCTGGGCTATGCCGGGATTCAAGAAATACAGCGTGAGCCGTTCCTATTTCACCTGGCTTTATAAAGATCATAAGGAATATATCCCGGATGCCCGCATACGTGGAGGACGGCGTGCGATGATCATGTCGAATGAATATGACAAGGTCTTCCCGATGGATATTCTGCCCGAATATCTGTTGAAAGCGATTATCGCATTTGATATTGATAAAATGGAGAAGCTGGGTATTTATGAAGTGGCGCCCGAAGATTTTGCGCTGTGCGAATTTGTGGATACATCGAAACTGGAAATACAGAAAATCGTCCGCAACGGACTGGATATGCTGTATAAGGAGATGAATTAGGCGCACGTTTTAAGAATACTGCGAAATATAAATCAAAAAACAAATAATTGTGAAAGCGTTAAGGAATTATCTCAACAAGATTAAACCTAACTTTGAAGAAAACGGCAAACTGTCGATGTTCCGGTCGGTTTTTGAAGGATTTGAATCGTTCTTATTCGTTTCGAACGAAACTTCAAAATCGGGGGTGCATATGCATGACAGTATTGATACGAAACGCACCATGTCGGTTGTCATCGTGGCGTTGATGCCGGCGTTGCTGTTTGGCATGTATAATACGGGTTATCAGCATAATCTGGCGACAGGGATAGCGCCGGGGTTTTGGATGACATTTATTTACGGTTTCCTGGCCGTATTGCCTAAAATTATCGTATCGTACGCCGTCGGGTTAGGTATTGAATTTATTGTTGCTCAATTGAAAAAAGAAGAGATACAGGAAGGATTTCTTGTATCGGGCATGTTAATCCCGATGATTGTGCCGATTGATACGCCGTTGTGGATGATAGCTGTGGCTACGGCTTTTGCCGTGATTTTTGCGAAAGAAGTGTTCGGGGGAACAGGTTACAATGTGTTTAATGTCGCATTGGTAACGCGTGCGTTCCTGTTTTTTGCCTATCCGGCGGCTATGTCCGGCGATCAGGTGTTTGTCCGTACGGAACCTGTTTTCGGAATCGGAGGCGCGCAGCTCGCGGATGCCTTTTCGGGCGCTACGCCGCTCGGACAGATTGGGATTGCAGCGAAAGAGGCGATCGGTTCTTTCCAGACGGTGGATGTGTTAGGGAATCCGATATCGACGTATGATTATTTCATCGGACTCATGCCGGGTTCCATTGGCGAGACGTCGGTTGTGGCGATCCTGATGGGCGCTGCTATCCTGCTGTTTACGGGCATAGCCAGTTGGAAAACCATGGTTTCCGTTTTTGCCGGCGGCGCCATTGTGGCCGCATTGTTCAATCTGGCCGGTTCGACGGTGGTTATGACCGTGTCGCCCCTGGACCATCTGTTCCTGGGAGGCTTTGCTTTTGGCGCCGTATTCATGGCGACCGACCCCGTCACATCAGCCCGTACCGAAACCGGGAAATATATCTACGGTTTTCTTGTCGGAGCCTTTGCCATTATCATCCGGGCGCTGAATCCGGGATACCCCGAAGGTATGATGCTTGCCATCCTGTTGATGAATACATTTGCACCGCTGATTGACTATTATGTTGTGGAAAACAATATCAGGCGTCGCCTGAAAAGGGTCGCCGTAAAATAAATTTGATAATACGAAAGATTATGAATAGAGACAGTAATGCATACACAATAACATACGCTTCCGTAATGGTTGTGCTGGTAGCGGTTTTGCTTGCTTTCACTTCCGAATCGCTGAGAAGCTATCAGAAAAAAAACGAAGCGGATGATAAGAGGCAGCAGATTTTACGGTCGGTAAAAGTGTCGGTGTCGGGCAATGAAACCGAGAGGAAATATAAAGAGTTGATAAAAGAATCGTTTTTGGTGAACGATAAGGGCGAAAGAATCACCGGCGATGCGTTTGCCGTTGATGCGGCTAAAATGTTTTCGGAAAACACCTATCCGGTTTTTGTAGCCCATATCGACGGCGGAACAAAGTATGTCCTGGCCATGCATGGGATGGGACTTTGGGGGCCGGTATGGGGATATATTTCCGTGAATGAGGATAAAAACACGGTTTTCGGAACCGATTTCAGTCATCAGGGCGAAACGCCGGGATTAGGCGCTGAGATTGCGACTTCGAAGTTCAGCGCACAGTTTCCGGGCAAACATATCTTCCTGGAAAACGAATTTAAGAGCATCGCTGTTGTGAAACCCGGCAAGACGGCTCAAGGTCAGGATTATGTGGATGGGATTTCGGGCGGAACAATTACCAGTAATGCCGTCGATCAGATGATCCGGAACAGCCTGAAACATTATGTTGGTTTCTTAAACGCTAAAAAATAAAGAATTATGGGACTATTATCCGAAAAAAATAAAGAGATTTTGTTAGGCCCCCTGAGCAAGAATAATCCGGTCATTATCCAGATGCTTGGTATTTGTTCCGCGTTGGCGGTAACGGCCAAACTGGAACCGGCTATCGTCATGGCGCTTTCGGTGACGGCCGTGGTAGCTTTTGCAAACGTCATCATCTCATTGCTCAGGAATACGATTCCGAACCGGATACGCATCATCGTACAGTTGGTTGTTGTTGCGGCGCTGGTGACCGTTGTGAGCGAAGTGCTGAAGGCTTTTGCATACGATGTGAGTAAACAGTTGTCGGTGTTCATCGGGTTGATCATCACAAACTGTATCCTGATGGGACGCCTGGAAGCGTTTGCTTTGGGCAATCGTCCGTGGGCGTCCTTCCTCGACGGGATAGGCAACGGATTGGGTTATGGCATTATTTTGGTAATCATCGCGTTCTTTCGCGAGTTGCTGGGGTCGGGCACGCTTTTCGGCTATCCGGTAATTCCGCAAACCGTATATGAGGCCGGTTATGTGAATAACGGTTTGATGATCATGCCTCCGATGGCGCTGATTTGCTGCGCCGTTATTATCTGGATACACCGTTCGCGGAATAAAGATCTTCAGGAAGAAAATTAAGCAGAATAAAAAATAACTGAGAATGGAACAATTATTAAGCACATTCGTACGGTCGATTTTTGTAGAGAACATGATTTTCGCATACTATCTGGGTATGTGCTCGTATCTGGCTGTCTCAAAAAATGTAAAGACCGCATTGGGGTTGGGTATAGCGGTGACGTTTGTCCTTGTCTGTACGTTACCGATCAATTATCTGTTGGAAAACTATGTATTGAAGGAAGGCGCGCTGAGCTGGCTCGGGGCGCAATACGCCGGAGTGAACCTGAGTTTCCTTTCGTTTATCATCTTTATTGCAATTATCGCATCCTTCACGCAATTGGTTGAGATGGTAGTGGAACGGTTTCTGCCGTCCCTGTATGCGTCGTTGGGAATCTTTTTGCCTTTGATAGCCGTGAACTGCGCGATCATGGGCGGCTCGCTGTTTATGCAGCAGAAAGCGTTTATCAATGTGGGAGAAGCCACCACGTATGCGTTCGGATCGGGGATAGGCTGGCTGGTTGCTATCCTGGGAATGGCCGCGATTCGTGAAAAACTGGCTTATTCGAACATCCCGAAACCGTTGAGGGGTTTAGGCATCGCTTTTATCATAACCGGTTTGATGGGCATCGGGTTTATGTGTTTCTCGGGTCTGAAAATCTAATTATTAACGAAAAAATGAATCTGTAAAATGATACTATTAATGTCAGGCGGACTAACAATAACGGCCGGAGCCGTGATTTTCCTTTTAATCACGTTGATACTGGTCGGCGCATTGCTTGTCGCGAAAGCAAAATTGATACCATCCGGGAATGTGAAGGTGGTAGTTAACGGCGAAAAAGAATTTGAGGTTCCGATCGGGGGAACGGTGCTGAGCACGCTCCAGAACCAGGGTATCTTTCTCTCATCCGCTTGCGGAGGCAGCGGAAGTTGCGGACAGTGCCGCTGCCAGGTAGCGGAAGGCGGCGGTAACATCCTTCCGACGGAAGTGGGCTTTTTCTCGCGTAAACAAATCCAGGCGAACTGGCGCCTCGGATGCCAGACCAAAGTGAAGGAAAACATCGTAATAAAGGTGCCGGATGAAGTATTCGGCGTGAAAGAGTGGGAGTGCACGGTTATCTCGAACAGGAATGTTTCCACTTTTATCAAAGAGTTTATCGTCGCTCTACCGGAAGGCGAACACATGGATTTCGTGCCGGGTTCGTATGCGCAGATCAAGATTCCCCGGTTCTCAATGGATTATGATAAAGATATTGACAGGGATTCAATCGGCCCCGGTTATCTTCCGGCATGGGAGCAGTTCGGGCTGTTCGGCCTGAAATGCCGCAATAACGAAGAAACGATCCGCGCCTATTCAATGGCCAACTATCCGGCCGAAGGCGACCGCATCATGCTTACGGTACGTATCGCAACCCCTCCGTTCAAACCGAAACCGCAGGTCGGCTACCTGGATGTCATGCCGGGTATCGCATCGTCTTATATCTTTACGCTGAAACCGGGCGACAAAGTGATCATGAGCGGCCCCTACGGCGATTTCCATCCGATATACAACTCCAAACGCGAGATGATGTGGATTGGCGGTGGCGCCGGCATGGCTCCTCTCCGCGCACAGATTATGCACCTGACGAAGACGCTTCGTATCGCCGACCGGAAGATGTCGTATTTCTACGGCGCCCGCGCCCTGAACGAGGTTTTCTATCTCGAAGACTTCCTCGCCATCGAAAAAGAATTTCCCAACTTCACGTTCCATCTGGCGCTCGACCGTCCGGATCCGGTAGCCGATGAGGCCGGGGTGAAATATACGGCCGGCTTCGTTCATCAGGTTATTTACGAAACCTACCTGAAGGATCACGAAGAACCGGAAGAAATAGAATATTACATGTGCGGCCCCGGCCCCATGTCGAAAGCCGTCGAAGGAATGCTCGAAAGTCTTGGCGTGCCGCCTGAAATGTTGCATTTCGACGATTTCGG
>JAISYY010000329.1 GCA_031269635.1 Tannerella sp.
CAAGAACTACTTATCCGGAGCAACCGTTGAATACGCAACGTTGGCAGGCGTCCCCATTGCCGTAACAGTTAAAGCGACAGTTAACGCGGCGGCGCCCACCATCAGCAGCCATCCGCAGGGCAGCGCCTACACCGTTGGCCAGGCGGCCGCAGCCCTGAGCGTGACAGCCACCGGCTCCGGCATCCTGTCTTACCAGTGGTATCGCAACACGGCGAACAGCAACAGCGGCGGCACGCTCATCAGCGGCGCAACCGGTACAAGCTACACGCCCTCGACCGCCACGACCGGCACAGCGTACTACTATGTCATCGTCACCAACACCGACGCGACAGTCAACGGCACGCCGACCGCCACCGTTACCAGCAATCCGGCCGCCGTTACGGTGAACGCGCTTGTCCATGCCCAGCCGCCGACCATCTCTGCCCAGCCGCAGGATGCCGATTACACCGTCGGCCAGACGGCCGCAGCCCTGTCCGTCACGGCAGGCGTCACGGATGGCGGTTCGCTGTCGTACCAGTGGTATTACAACACGGCAAACAGCAGCAGCGGCGGCACGTCCATCAGCGGCGCAACCGGTGCAAGCTACACGCCCTCGACCGCCACGGTCGGCACAACGTACTACTACGTCGTCGTCACGAACACGAACAGCAGCGTCAACGGCACGCCGACTGCCACGGCGTACAGTAATCCTGCCGGGGTGAGCGTGAACGACCCGACGCCCCCGCCCGTCATCCGCCGACTTGTCACCATCGCCATAACGACGAACGGCACGGCTACGGCTGACCCGATATATACCGAGGCAGGCGTCACCGTCACGCTGACCCTCGCACCCGACGCCGGTTATGAACTGGATGTGATTTCGGTTTACCGTACAGGGGACGCGGCAACCACCGTCAATGTATCGGGTTCGGGCAATACACGCACGTTCACGATGCCTGCCTATGACGTAACCGTATCGGCAACGTTCAAGGCGTCAACCGGAACGAAAAGCATCGAAACATCCGTGCTGCGGGTTATCGCTGTCGGCGACGGGTTCCTGATACGGGGCATCGTCCCCGGCGAAATGCTGAGCGTCTATAACATACAGGGGCAGCTGATTTACCGTACGGAGGCGGCGCACGGTAGAGACGCGGCGCGCCACGTCTCTACAACAACGACGGAACAGCGCGTTCCCGTGCATGTGCGCGGCGTGTATATTATCGTCAGCGGCGAAAGGACAGTGAAAGCGGTATATTGATACCGTAAAATTAAAAATGGCAAGAGAGGCTGCCCCTGTTTCCGGGGCAGCCTCTCTTGCCAATTTTAACCTCTGCTCGGCGAAGGCTCTGCCCAATGTCATCAAGTTAAGGAAAAAGCCCGGATTGCTTCATCCTTCGGATTCGCAATGGCGGAACTTTTAATTTTTAATTTAGTGATGCGAAATAAACAAAATATAACGGATCTTTCCTGACAATGCCGATTAAAAGGTCACTGGCGTCGGCGAAGGCGAAGCTTGAAGCAGTCCGGGAAACTTTTACACGTTATTTATTTCGCATCCCTTACGTCTTTAGCCTGGCCATTTCTGCAAGTAGAATTTCATTTTCCTTAGCGAGTTTTTCACGCTCTTTGCGTTCTCTTTCAAGTTCTTTAGCAAGTTTTTCATGCTCTTCCCTGCCTTCTATCCGGCCTTCGAGTTTGGAGGAGGCGATCATACTCCGCTCCTCCGGCGTGAGGTTGTCGCGGTCAAGCACTTCGCACGCCCTGTCCAGACCTTTGGCTCTGAATTCGTCCCTTATGAGGTTGTACTTCAGAAAATAAATCCATTCGTCCAGCGTATCTTTCGCCACACCGTTAAAACTGTTGATCTTCAGGATATAGTACTCGGGATAAATGTCACCCGCCCTCTCCCTGCCGAACACTTCACGCTGAGCCTGGGAGAGACGGAGTTCATCCTTTACGTGCAAACCCGTGAAATGCGTCCGCCCGTGATACACGTAGTCATCGCTCTGTCCCAAATCGAAATACACGATGTTGATGGAATAGACCTTCTTCACTGCCATGTATTCCGCTCCACGAACCATACGCTCGGTAATCGCCCTGCTCGCTCCGTAGAGCATCCGGTGCAAGTAATCTATCTCGAGCGTAAACTGCAGTTCGATCAGCAGTATTTCGTCCGATTCGGCTTCTACCAGAATGTCCACTTTGTTGGACTTATCCTTTGCATGTTCCCTGTTGCTTTCGCTTTCGCCGATGGCCTTTACCGTAATGTCGCGCATGAGCAGTTCGCTCAAAAAGCCTTCCAGCACTTCATAGTTGGCCTTGTTGCGCAGCAGGCGCTTTAATGCGTAATCAAATGATATCAGCGCCCGCTCTCCCTTTTTACGTTCTTCCATGATTCGTCCTCCTGTTTTTTAGTTCCACAAACATTGATAATGCCTTTTTGGGAACATACAAAAAATCTTATGAAAACGGAGGCATTTTTTCGGAAACCGCGATAGTGAAATAAAAGATTGCGTTTATTTGTGTTGTTTGCGTCATCTGCGTTCCAAAAAAAGCACGCAGATGAGGCGGATAAACGCAGATTTCTCTATGCGCACAGTTATACCGCGCACAGTATATATCACCACCCATTTTCAGTATTTTTTCGGGAGAGGAGGCTTCATAATTTATAATTCGATAATCCCTTTTCCCTGTCTTTTTATTTCAAACGGTTCTACGGTGCAGTTTACAACAGTGGAGCCTTCCGTATCGCCGAAACCGCCGTCTATCACAATATCCACTTTTTCACCATATTGTTCGTAAATTAGTTCGGGGTCGGTGGTATATTCCGGTTCTTCAGGATCGTAATTCACCGACATTGTAAGAACAGGATTCCCCAGTTCTTTACATAATTCCCTGACTATATTATTGTCAGGCATTCTTATTCCAACTTCCTTGCGGTTTTTATAAATTTTCGGAAGTTCGTTGCTTGTCGGAAGAATGAATGTAAATGGACCGGGCAAGTAATCGCGTATCAATTTGAAAACCCGGTTACTTACTTTTGCATATTCGCTGACGCCGGACAAGTCGTAACAGATAATGGACAGGTTACTTTTTTGCGGATTCACGCCTTTTATTTTGCAGATACGTTCCACGGCGCGCACGTCAAGCGCATCGCAACCGATGGCATACATCGTATCGGTTGGGTATATTACCAGTCCGCCGTCATGAAAGGTTTTTACAACCCTTCTCACATCTTTGGGATTAGGATTTTCCGGATAAATTTTGATTAACATATAAAGTTATTCTCTATAATAAATGCGCTTTACTCGTGGCGACATGGAAGTAAGTATTTCGTAGGGTATCGTATTTAATTTATCTGCTATCTCGCTTACAGTCAGATTATCATTAAATAAAACTACCTCGTCTCCTTCTTTTGCTTCAATATCCGTAACGTCAATCATACAGATATCCATACAAACATTTCCGACAATCGAACAGCGTTTCCCGTGAATAAGAACTTCCCCGACGCCATTTCCGAGCCGACGGTCGTATCCATCCGCATATCCGACAGGAATGATGGCAATCGTCGAATCCCGCTTCAAAACGCCGTTTCTGCCATAACCGACCGTATCGCCAGCTTTCAATTTACGCGTTTGCAGGATAATGGTTTTCAGCGAACAGACGCTTTGTAAATTCTTGACTGTACCCGAAGCGCTTATACCGTACAAAGATATTCCCAATCGCACCATATCCATTTGATAATCAATAAACCGCTCTATCCCGGCTGAATTTAAGACATGTTTCAAAACAGGATATCCAAGTTCCTCTTCCATCTGCAATGAGACTTTTTTAAATGTATCCAATTGATATTGAGTGTAATCGTCAAGCGAGGGATCATCACTTCCGGCAAGATGGGTGAAAACGGAACGTATCCTGATCCCGGATTGTCTTTTTATTTTACTGAAAACCAACGGAATATCTTCAATATCAAAACCAAGGCGGTGCATCCCCGTATCTATCTTTATATGGATCGGGAAAGAAGTAAAACCTCTTCGTGTAGACTCTTTTATCAAAGCATCAAGCAATTGGAAATTGTAAACTTCCGGTTCGAGCAAATGTTCAAACAAAAGATTAAAACTGCTCATTTCGGGATTCATCACTATCAACGGGATAGATATGCCCTCCTTTCGCAATTCCTCTCC
>JAISYY010000363.1 GCA_031269635.1 Tannerella sp.
TGTTCGCCGAATATCCGCTTAAAGGTCAGGTCATTTTTGGGATCAAGATAGCGTGCCATGATTCATTTAATTTTAATGTTGAACATGCGGCAAAGATAAGTAATATTGTTCGAAAATTCAATAGTATGTGGTGCGGAAAAATAACGTGTAAAAGTTTTACGGATTTAATAGGAACGGAAAGATGAAAATTGCGGATTAAATATTTTTCCCGACCGCTTCGACGTCTATCTGCAAAATTTGTGCGATCTGCTGAGGCGACATGCCCTGCGCGGCAAAAGTTTTGACTGCATTTGCTATCATGCTGTCCTTTTGTGCAAGCGCTTCCTGCAGTTTCTTCCGTTCTTCTTCGCCTTCCGCACAGCCTTGCGTAAAACCTTCGGTTTTGGAGGTATTTATGTATGCAAATATCCCGCGTGAATTGGGTGCAAACCGTGCTATTTATTTCGCAATGCTTAGCGGCCTGTTCAGTCGGCGATGCGCGATACGGACTGGATGTTTTTGATTTTGGACAGGGCGATGCACATCTTCTGGATGTCTTCGACGTCATGAACCATCATGTTTATTTTGCCCTCGAATACGCCGTCTTTCGTTTCTACGATCAGGCGGATGATGTTTACGTTGAAACTGGATATGGTCCGGGCAATGTCGGTAAGAACGCCAACGCCGTCAATGCCGGTGACGTGCAGCGTCGCTTCGAAAGAGCTGCTGGTGTGGTTGCTCCATGTGGTCGACAGGATGCGTTCGCCGAAATTGCTTTTGAGGCGGATGCCTAACGGGCAGGAGCGTTTGTGCACAATCACGCTGTTGTCGTCGTTGATGAAGCCGAAGACGTCGTCGCCCGGAATCGGTTTGCAACAACTTGCGACGACGTAATTGCGCCGGAAAGCTTCTTCCCGCAGTTCATAAGGCCGCGTCCTGTCGAACTGCGGTTTTTCGGGCGACAGGGCGGGGGAGGTTATTATCAGGGGCTTTTTCTTGCCTACTCCAAATGCTTTCTTTACGTATTTCAGAATCACGTTGCCGTTTTTTTCCTTGAGCAGTTTCCGGATGTTTTCCGGGATGGCGACGTCGCCCTTTTCGACGGCGTAGTAGAAATCTTCGCGCCTGGAGAAGCCGAAGAACGTGGTCAGTTTGTCAAGGTACGACTGCGTCGGTTCGAGAGACGTTTTGCCAAAAGCGTCCATCACCTTTTTTTTGCCGGCGTTGGCCATTTCCTTTCTTTCGCGCCGGAGTACGGATTCTATCTTTGTGCGGGCTTTTGCGGTGGTGACATAGTTCAGCCATTCGATGTTCGGATGCTGGGATTTTGAGGTCAGTATTTCAACCTGGTCTCCGCTTTCCAGCTTGTGGCTCAGGGGTGCCAGGTGATGGTTTATTTTTGCCCCGATGCAGGTATCGCCGATATTCGTATGCAGGTCGTAAGCAAAATCAAGTGCGGTAGCTCCTTTGGGCAATGTTTTCAGTTCGCCTTTGGGAGTAAAGACGAAAATCTCGGACGAGAAAAGGTTCATCTTTATGGTATCAAGAAAGTCAAGCGTGTTCGGATTAGGATTTTCGAGAATCTCCGTGATGGTCTGCAGCCATTTGTCGAGTTCGGTATCTTCCTCCACATTATTTTCCTTGTATTTCCAGTGTGCGGCAAACCCTTTTTCGTCGATTTCGTCCATGCGTTTGCTGCGTATCTGTATTTCGATCCACTGTCCGTCAGGCCCCATGACGGTGAGGTGGAGCGCCTGGTAGCCGTTGGCTTTCGGGCGGCTCACCCAGTCGCGGAGGCGGTCGGGGCGGGTACGGTAGATGTCGGTTATCGCTGCGTAGATGTCCCAGCACAGGTTTTTTTCGTCCACGTCGCCCGTAGGCCGGAATATGATACGTATGGCAAAAATGTCGTAGATGTCTTCAAACGGGACGCTTTTCGTGTTCATTTTATTCCATATCGAATAGGCCGACTTTACGCGGGCTTTCATTTCGTATGTCAGGTCGAGTTCCTGCAACCGTTGATGTACGGGCCTGGCAAAGTTGTCGAACAGGCGCTGGCGTGATTCCTCCGTATTCTTCAGTTTTTCGTTTATTGTCCGGAAATCTTCGGGATGTTCGTATTTGAAGCTCAGGTCTTCGAGTTCCGATTTGATGGCAAACAGTCCTAAGCGGTGCGCCAGCGGCGCGTAGATAAACATGGTTTCGCCGGCAATCTTAAATTGCTTGTCTGTCCGCATGGCGCCCAATGTACGCATGTTATGCAGGCGGTCGGCCATTTTTATCAGGATCACGCGGATGTCGCTGCTCATGGTGAGGAGCAGTTTCCTGAAATTTTCAGCCTGCTTGGAATCCTTATCGGCGAATATATCCCCGGAGATCTTCGTCAGCCCGTCTACCAACTGTGCGATTTTGTCGTTGAACATGTTGGCGATATCCTTTACCTCATATTCCGTATCTTCGACGACGTCATGGAGCAGCGCCGCGCAGATGGATGTTGAGCCGAGTCCCATTTCCCCGCATACGATGCGGGCGACGGCAATGGGATGCATGATATAAGGGTCTCCGTCGCGGCGCTTAACGCCGGCATGAGCTTGTTTGGCGAAGTTAAACGCTTTCGTTATGCGTTCTACCTTGCGACGGTGGTTGGAACTCAGGTATTCACCCATAAGAGCTTCAAACTCTTTCTGGATCATCAATTCATCTTTCATCAACAGAAGATCCTGTTCCCTTTTATTTTTTTCGCTCATCATGTTCAGGCTCCTTTTTATCCCTGCGGGATTTTTAATATCTGACCGATACGCAGGTTTGCGTCTTTTAATCCGTTGACTTCCCGGAGACGCTTGATGGTTACTCCGGGATATTTTTTAGCAATGGCGTACAGCGAATCGCCGGATTGCACCTTATAAGATATATAGCCCTGCTGCGTTTCTGCGCTCCGGGCGGCGGTTCCGGATATTTTTGCTGCGGGTTCCCGGGCTGTCCCGGCGTTTTTTGCAGCAAAAGTGAGTCCGCCGTTATCAATAAAAACATTCAGTTTACGCCCTTTTGCGACGCGCGAGCCGCTTATCCCGTTCCATTTCCGCAGATTCTGGGCCGTTACCCCGTATAAATTGGCAATCGTATAAACATTTTCGCCGGTCTGTACGGTATGCGTTATTTTCTCCCTGCGCTTTTCCGGTTCGCCGGCGTCGACGGGGGTGCAGTGAGCCAGCAGTTCTTCCATGCGGTGCACAAACAGCGTATCCTCCTTTTCGATGAAGGCAAAAGCCCTGTCAACAGGTAAACGCAAGACCGAAGGCTGTATGTTTCCCGGTATGATTTCCCGTTTATATTGCGGATTATAAAAGCGTACGGCTTCTTTATCCATTTGCAGGATCTCTGCAACCTGTTCAAAGTGAAGCGCACGTTCGACCATCAGGGTGTCGGTCGCTACGGAAAAGTCGGCGCGAATGGGGCAGATATTGTGATCGCAATGGTAGGTCATTACATAAGCGACAGCGATGAACAGCGGGACATAGGAGCGCGTTTCGCGCGGAAGGTAAGGGAATATTTTCCAGAAATCGGTTTGCCCGCCCGAACGCCGTATGGCCTTATTTACGTTTCCGGGGCCGCAATTATAGGCGGCAAGTACCAGGTGCCAGTCGCCATACAGTTCGTACATCTCTTTAAAATAGCGGCAGGCCGCTTCGGTCGATTTTTCAGGGTCGAGGCGTTCGTCGATGAGGCTGTTTATTTCCAGGCCGTACACTTTGCCCGTAGGCAGCATGAACTGCCATATTCCACAAGCCCCTACGCGCGAATGGGCGACCGGGTTCAGGGCGCTTTCGACGACGGCTAAATATTTCAGTTCGAGGGGCAGGTTGACGGCGTCGAGCTTTTGCTCGATCATCGGGAAATAAAAATCGGCCATTCCCATCATATAGCGTACCATATTACGCAGGCGTCCGGCATACAGGTTGATACATTTGCGCACGGTTTCGTTATAGGTCATCGGCACAACACAGGGCATTTTCTTCATCCTCAACCGGTATATCGAATCGGGGAAATACGGATCCTGATCCCCGTCTTCACAAAAATCTTCCGGTTTTGAGAAATGCCGGGCATGCCATCCCTCAAGCAGTTTATTCATATCGGCGTCGAGGCTTTCGGGTAAAAAACCTATGATCGAATCATACGGCTGGAGACCGGACAGGGTATCGCTTACATTCTCTCCCTCCTGTTGCGCTATCACTGCGATAAACGGGAGAAAAATCAATGATGTTAAAATAAAATACCGCCTTATATCCATAATATATCTGGTTTTAAAAAGTCATACATATATTCAGCCCGAAACTTCGGGAATTGCACAGCGTGGACGGACGAATCTCCGGCATTACGTGAAAAGACAGGTCCGGCGAGACGTCGAAATCAAACATTTGTGCGTCCACATAAGAATCTGCAATGCAGATGAGATAAAATGCAACGCTTAGGATAATGCTCAAATCCCGGTAACGACGGTAGAAGTCCTTACCCGATTTCAGCTGGTTATGAAAGTTTGTATTGGTCAGGTAGGATGCCGGATCTCTGTTTGCGCCGATAAAGTCTTTCCAACTCTGGCTCCAGCTTCCGGGATCGCTGCTTGCCGGATCTTTGATATAACTGTCATAATCCCTTTTTATATCAAAATAAGCCCGGCTGTAATCCTGGAGGTTTTTATTGTTCCATGTTATGGCGTAGATGAAGCCGACGAAACCTCCGTAAACGATCGGCAGTTTCCAGTACTGGCGGTTGTAAGCCTGTCCGAATCCCGGGAATATTGCCGCCATGAGATAGGCTGTCTTGGGATCGGGCTTGAATGATGTCGCGTCTTTGGGTGCATTTTCTTCAATTATGGCCCCTATTGCCGAATCCGGAAGGATGACGAACAGACTGTCGTCCTCACGGAAAGGCACGGAATCATTGCCTGTGTTTAAGAAAAACGTAGAATCGTCGGTTTTTTTTATTTCGGGGATTGTATCCTGGGCATGTACTGTCCGGGTAATGCCGGACAGCAAAAGGCTTATGGCCGATACTGCAAGACAGGACTGTTTAAAAAATATTCCCTTACACATATATCTATTTAATTCGGTCCAGCATACTCATAATAGACGTCAATTTCTCATCGGAATCGAAGGGGATCGTTATTTTACCTTTCCCTCCGGCATTATAACTCAACTGTACTTTCGTATTGAAAAACTTGGAGAGATGTTCCTTGAGAATTTTAAATTCTTCGGGCAGTTTGTTCCCGTGTGTCCTGTTTGTTTTTTTATCGGTATATGTTCCTGTTTCGTTAATGTATCTGGCTATTTCTTCCACACTGCGGACAGACAAATCTTCGTTCAGTATCCGGTCATTCAAGGCAAGCTGAATTTCCGGGTCTTCAACGGACAGCAACGCCCGTGCATGGCCCATATCAATGGTTTTGTTTTTTATGCAGACCTGTATTTCGGCAGGCAGTCTGAGCAGGCGCAGATAATTGGAGATCGTCGTGCGTTTTTTCCCGACGCGTTCGCTCAACTGTTCCTGTGTCTGTCCCGAACTGTCGAGCAATTTCTGGTAAGCGAGCGCTGTTTCTATCGCGTTCAGGTCTTCACGCTGGATGTTTTCGAGCAAAGCCATTTCCATGATATTCTCGTCGCCGGCAGTCTTTATGTAAGCCGGAATGCGTTCCAGGCCGATCATTTTTGCCGCGCGGTACCGGCGTTCGCCGCAGATGATTATATATCGTTCGTCGCCGGTTTCTTTCAGGGTTATTGGCTGTATCACGCCAAAATTACGTATGGACACGGCGAGTTCGCTGAGAGTTTCTTCTTCAAAAACAGTACGCGGCTGATTCGGATTAGACTCAATCCTGCTTAATTCAATCTCGTTAAGTGATGATGAACCGCTTGTATTAAGCCCGTCGCTCGTAAGAAGCGCTTCCAGCCCGCGTCCGATAGGTTTTCTTTTCGTTGTCATATAATATTACTCCCTTATTATCTTTTTGAGTCTTTTTCTATTAATTCTTTTGCCAACTGCATGTGGTTTATCGCACCCTTGGAATCCACCTCGTAAAGGATTGCCGGTTTGCCCGATCCTGCGGCTTCGACTAATTTTATGTTGCGCTGTATGACGGTCGTGAAAACCAGGTCCCGGAACAGTCGTTTTATTTCTTCGTAATACTGGTTTGCCACACGCAGGCGTGCGTCGTACATCGTAATCAGGAAACCTTCTATTTCAAGCGGAGGGTTCAGTTTGGACTTGATAATCTTAATCGTATTCAACAGTTTGCTTATTCCTTCGAGGGCGAAGTATTCGCACTGGAACGGAATGATAACGGAATCGGCAGCCGTAAGCGCATTGACGGTTATCAGACCTAACGAAGGAGAGCAGTCGATCAGTATATAATCGTATTTCTCCTTTAACGGCAGGAGCATATTGCGCAGTATATGTTCGCGCCTGTCGAGGTTGAGCATCTCAATTTCAGCCCCGACCAGGTCAATATGCGACGGAAATATATCCAGGTTACTCATCTCCGAATGTACGATCGCAACCTCCGGTTCCACACCGTTTATCAAGCTTTCGTAAATAGAATGTTTGAGAGAATTTATTTCCAGCCCGAAACCGGACGAAGCATTCGCCTGCGGGTCTGCATCGACGACCAGTACATTCTTCTCAAGCGCAGCCAGTGAAGCTGCCAGATTAATCGTTGTAGTAGTTTTACCCACTCCCCCTTTTTGATTTGCCAAAGCGATAATTTTACCCATCTATTTTAAAATAATTAGTTGTTAATGGTTTATTTGTTAATATGTTGTCACGTGCTTAAAAAAGCCGTTCCCTATTGCATTTCACTGATTTCTGCTTGCAAAAATAGACACTTTTCCGGCGAACTTACCGGACGTGTTGATAACTTACCAATATTGTTGACAACTTGCAAAAGTACAATACTTGATATTTTACCCTAAACTTTCCCTGTTCTTCCCTAATTTCTCGCTATTTCCCCTGCTATCCAATCGCCCACGTCCGAAGTATGGTATGATTTGCCGTTTTGTGAAATGTCTTCGGTCACGATGCCGGAGGCCATTGATGCGGAGACGGCGCGGCGTATGGCACTGCCTTCTTCGTGCAGGTTGAAGGCGTATTCG
>JAISYY010000396.1 GCA_031269635.1 Tannerella sp.
CCGGTTTTGGCGGTGGCGGAGGCGGCGGTTTTGGCGACGGCGGCATGCCGGAGCCCATAGCAATCACGTGGGACAACCCCGACGGCGATTATTATATTGTGGTAGCCACCTGCACGACCCCCAACCCCACGCCGGTGTTCGACAGGGATGACGACGATGCCGACGCGGATGCCGACGACGACGAAGCACCCGACTTCCCGCTGTCGTTCCAAACCGAACCGACGCAGAGCGCGGCGGTGCAGCTGTCGTCGCAATCGTTTTCCTACTACGGGAAATATACGGTGAAGCTGTGTCGTATCCAGCCCGAGTACGTGCTGCTGTATCAGCGCACGAACAGCCGCTCAACGCTAGTTGAGCTGCACGCCAACGTGGAGAACGGCTTTGGCATCTTCACGGGCGTCGGCAGCGTGAGCGCCGAGATTACGGTGGTTTCGCATTAAGGATAAAGCTTCTTTAAATGACCGGAAATTTCCAGGGCTCCCTGTATGCCGGCCTGATATATTTGTTCGCCTCGTCTGAGTTGAATAACTTTTTATCATCATCATATTGCAGGGATGTGCCACTCATGCGAGCCGCTATATTACCCAGGTGCGCATATTTTGCACAGAGGCTTCCGTTTTCAATGGGACAGGCTGTATTCCGGTCCCTTTTTTTCATACAATTTAAAAAATTCGTCAAATGATCTTTATGATCTTGATGATCTGCCTTAACGATTTTTGAGGGAATTTCATCATTTTCCGGATAAACCTGCCAATCTTCCCGGTTTGCAACGAGCGTCCCGTTTGTGCCGATAAAAGCGAGTCCGTAGTTTTTACCATAAGGGCCGGATTCTATTCCCGCATTGTTTTCCCATGTAAAGATGAAATCCTTGAACTGGTATTGCACGGACTGCGTATCGAACGTTTCATGCGCCCCATCCGGATACAGGAACTTTCCTCCGTTAGCCTGTATGCTGCGGGGCATGGTTTTAATTTGCATGGCCCATAATGCCATATCCAACAAATGTACGCCCCAGTCGGTCATGAGGCCGCCGCCATAATTCCAGAACATACGCCATGAACCGTGGAAACGCTGACTGTTAAAGGTTCGTTGTGGAGTAGGGCCCAACCACATGTCGAAATCAACGCCTTCCGGGATTTTAGAATCTGGAACCGGATGGGGGATCGCGGCGTAATTGAAATTCGCCCAAATGTGCACACGCCCGATTTTTCCCAGTGCGCCCGAATGAAGGTAATCAATCATCTCTTTCCAAAGGCTGGCGCTTCGCTGTTGCTGGCCGACTTGTACGATCGTGTGATATTTGTTTGCCGCGGCAACCATCACGTCACATTCTGCGATCGTATTGCTGACAGGCTTTTCTACATATACATCCTTGCCCGATCTGCAGGCGTCCACAAATTGCAGGCAATGCCAATGATCGGGTGTGCCAATGATAACTGCGTCGATGTCTTTACGGTCAAGTATCCGGCGGTAGTCGCCGTAAAGATCGAATTTCGCCTTTTGCATCCCCGACAGTTCTTTTGAGCGTGCATCCAGCACGGATTTATCAATATCACATAGCGCCAGGCATTGTACATCTTCATGCAGCATGAGATCAGTCAGGTTATACCATCCCATACCCTTGCAACCAATCAATGCCACATTTATCTTATCATTTGCCATAACACCGGAAGTGGCTGCCCTTAAATAGGCGGGCGCGCCCAAACCTGCCACAGCCATGTACGATGATTTTTTCAAAAACGAGCGTCTTGACAATGTCATATCTTTTGTATTAAAGGTTACGTATCCATATATTCCGGAAAGAAACAGTTGTTCCGTGGTCTTGAAGCATAATGGGGAGGCGTCCGTGGGCATTGTACTCCGGCAATCCGATGTATGGGGTATTTCCTTTCAATGTATAGTTATTTTGTACAACCATTCCATTCAGGATAACCGTGATCACCGCCGGAGATTCTAATTCCCCTCCGGTACCGAATTTCGGGGCTTTCCAATATATATCATAGGCCTGCCATTCTCCATTCTTTGTATACGCGTTTACCAAAGGGGCAACCTGTTTGTAGATACTTCCCACCATTCCGTTGACATAGGTCGGATTATTATCCCCGTCAAGGACCTGCACTTCGTATCGGCTCATGAGAAAGATGCCGCTATTTCCGCGATTTTGTCCGTCATGCTTTTCGGGAGCGGGCGAACGAAATTCAATATGTAACTGGCAATCGCCGAAATGTTCTTTGGTAAGAATATTTCCCGTTCCCGGTTTAACCGATACAATGTGATTGGAAATCGTCCATTCCGCCGCTTCGCCTTTTTCATTAACCCATTCAGACAGGCTTGTCCCGTCAAATAAAACAATAGCATCGGCAGGAGGAACGCCCGGCTTATTAGCGGGGGCCACCTTTACCGGTTCGGGATAATACCATTCCGTTTGCTGGGGAGTCCACTGTGCAGACAAATTCAATGTATATAATATACAAATTGTGAAAAACAGAATTCGTTTCATTTTGATAATATTTTACGTAACAGAACTAAATACCATTATTTTTTATTTCACAAAAATAGTAAAAAAGTGACAAAATTGAAAAAAAAGTATAATTTTCCCATTTGCAATATTTCCATATTTCTATTTGAATAGCTAATTTGGTGCGCTAAGAAAATGAAGAAATCGTTGCTTACTTCAAAAACCGTGCTTTACAGTCGCGAATAAAACCTTGCGCTTAAATTTTGATTAAACAAATATTATCTTTATCTTTGACAAAATAATCATTCCGCAATGGGGCTTATTATTATATTAATCATTATCGGCATTATGCTGTTGCTGCTTGAACTGCTGGTCATCCCGGGCTTCGGCATCACCGGCATTCTCGGCATCGCTTCATTGATAGGCGGCGTGGTATTGGCCTACACCT
>JAISYY010000005.1 GCA_031269635.1 Tannerella sp.
A
Source organism: Tannerella sp. (assembly GCA_031269635.1). Classification (GTDB taxonomy): domain Bacteria; phylum Bacteroidota; class Bacteroidia; order Bacteroidales; family Tannerellaceae; genus Tannerella. The sequence continues at coordinate 2 of JAISYY010000005.1, forward strand.
TTAGTTGATATTGTTAATATTAATAGCACTTCTTCATTCTGTTACCTGCTTTTTGAAAAAAGTCTTTTGCTATTCAGGCTACAAAAGTACTATAATTTTTTGAACTTAAAGCGTTAAATTAAATTATTTCCATTATATATTCATGCCTCCGCACACCGGGATGACCTGGCCGGTAACGTACGAAGACAGGTCAGATGCGAGAAACAGTGCAACATTTGCTACATCGTCGGTTGTCCCTCCGCGCCGCAACGGTATTTGTTTTTCCCATTCTTCACGAACCTTTTCAGGAAGGGCATCCGTCATTTCCGTAATGATAAAACCGGGGGCGATCGCATTTGCGCGTATTCCGCGCGACCCTAATTCTTTGGCAACCGATTTCGCCAAACCGATCATTCCGGCTTTTGAGGCGGAATAGTTCGCCTGTCCGGCGTTACCGGAGATACCGACAACCGAAGCCATATTAATGATGCTACCGCTTCTTTGCTTCATCATTAAGGGAGTAATCGCATGTATGAAATTGAATGTGGATTTCAGGTTTACGTTGATTACCATATCCCACTGCTGTTCGCTCATCCGCATCATTAATCCGTCGCGTGTGATACCGGCATTGTTTACCAGAATGTCGATTCTGCCGAAGTCGGTCATGATTTCTCCGACTGTTTGATGCGCTTCTTCAAAATTTGCGGCATTCGAGGCATAGCCTTTCACCTTCACTCCAAACTGCTGTATTTCAGCTTCCGTTGCTTTGCCGTTTTGGTCAATCGCCAGATCGGTAAATGCGATATTGGCTCCTTCCGATGCAAATTTTAATGCGATAGCTTTTCCGATGCCACGTGCGGCTCCTGTTATAAGGGCCGTCTTTCCTTCTAATAGTTTCATATAAATTCAATTAAGATTTGACATTTAAAAATATTTCATTATCTAAAGCAATCTGTTGTTTCTTACCATATTAGTCAATCGATCACCCGCCGTTAACATCTGATAAGGCAGGCGCCGGCAGAGTATCCGCCTCCGAAAACACTGATACAAACCAATTCGTCTTTTTTAAATTTGGCTTTGTTTTGTGCAAATACAAGCGCACAACTTGCAGAACCGGTATTTCCCAGTTCTTCTATGTTGCTCAATATTTTCTCTTCGGAAAGATTTATATTGTTCGCAATATTTTTGAGTATGCGCATATTTGCCTGGTGACCAACGAAGTATGACAAATCATGAATGGTGTATCCGTTTCTTTCGAGAAGGAGAATTGCGTTCTTAGGCATATAGGTACAAGCCTGGACAAATACATCTTTTCCTTCCGGCATGCGGATTCCGCCGTCACGCGGACGCAACTGTATACCTTCCGGCCCTTTGCCGAGGCATCCCAACGCTTCCGTATAAATGTCCAGTATCTCGCAGTCATTACCGGTTATGCGTTCGCTGGAAATGAAAAATGCGACGGCGGCATCCCCCCAGAGATGTCCGGATTTAGGATCGTCCTCGTTATTATAGGCGGAATTTTTATCGCCTCCGATGATTAATGCCTTGTGCGCTTTTCCGGTAGCGAAGTATCCTTCGATAATTTCCATAGCGTTGATGAACGACGAACATGCGGATGACATGGTAAACGCTTTTGCGTTTTCAATACCGAACGCATGCTGTACGACATGAGCGGCTGTTCCTACCGTATCGAATGGGGAATAGGTTGAGGATATGATTAAATCTACTTCTTTGATATCGTATGGAAGCGATGGGAGTGTATTTTTAACAGCTTCGACGCTCATCGTATTTATGTTCTCGTCGTCTCTTGCGCGGGAACGGGTCTTTATGCCTGTACGTTGAACAATCCATTCGTCTGTTAATCCTGTTTTTTTAGTGTAATATTCATTAGGGACTCTTTCTTCCGGGATATAAAACCCTGTTGCGTTAATATACATTATTTTTTAATTTTTATTCCGTTGAAAATTAGGTTCATAACATTTTCTTTGCGTTGCATTATCCGTTCGGGGGTATCTCCGAGCAATCCACGTATATAGGGAACCTCCATTCCTTTAAGTGAATAATGGATAACAAGCGCAGTCGTATCAATATCGGGTATGTTGAAAACACCTTCTTTTATACCATTGCTCAAAATCTTTTTGATCAAAGCAATTTCCTGGAGGTTATATCCTTTACGTACTTTTGCCACGTTCCAACTGTCGTGAAAAAAGTTAGCCCTGAGTGTGCCGTTTCGGGTTACGGCCGCTTTGAAAGCATCCAAACGCATATAAATGAACGTTATGAGTTTTTCGTCAGCAGGCAGGTTCTTTTTTTCTACAGCTTCGAGCATTTCATGGAGCCGTTCCATTTCATTTTTTATGACAATGGCGGATATTTCCCCTTTGTTTTTAAAATACATATATAATGTACGCCTTCCTTTCTGTGAAGCCGCTGCAATATCGTTCATCGTCGTACGTTCGATACCCTTGCGTGCAAAGACCCGCCTTGCCGCATCAATCAGTATTTCGCGCGTTTTAGTTGTTGTTTCCGACATAGATAGTGCACATTTATTTAAAATTTGTGCGCAAAAGTACTCAAAAAAATGCTATCTCCCAAGAATAATGAAAAAAAAGATCCGATCAAACGCATCTAAATAAAAAAAAATTGTGGCGTAATGAAAATCGAAAATACATACCGGACGCAAAGTTACGGCAGAATTCGCTGTTAATCATCACTCCCTGCGAACTACAAACGAATCTGCCCTAAATGTCGTCATCGAACATCTGCTTGTTACAAATTCAACACACTTAAAATCAACTAAGTACAAATCTATTTTTGCTTAATTTCCTTGTTTTTGTAAGATAAAAAGCGATGCGGGTTAATGACGGAAAGGCTTTTCACAGATGAAACGGCGTTCCGTTAATGATGAAGCGACAAATCGCAATAAACATAACACGATGAGCATAATACGCATTATCAAGACGTTTATAAGCGGCGGCCGCACCGTTTTCGGCAATTACGGCACGTATGCCGTTTCTATCCTTTGGCCTTTTGAATATATCCGATGGCGTTTTTACAAAGTGTGGTGATCGCGTTCCAGTCTCCCGACGATACAGCCTCCTTTGGAAAAAGTTTGGAAC
>JAISYY010000069.1 GCA_031269635.1 Tannerella sp.
AACCACCCTATCTTTGCCGCAAAATTAATTAATATAATCAATATGAATTTATACGGTTTTTATATGTATATATGTATGATGATATGTAACTGCCTGATCCGGACAGCGAAAGATCCCCGTACATAGAAAAAAAAGACAAAAATAATAAGTGTACAAAAGGCTGTCCGAAAAAAAAAGACAGCCTTTTTTGTTTGAGTTTCGTGATACAAGATTATACTTTATGAGGTTTTATGCGGCAATATTATTAGGGATAATGGTACTGAACATCGGTAAATACCAGATTCCATACATTCAATATAGTTTATTCGAAAATTATATTGCCGGAAACCTCTGCGTCAACCGCTACGACGAAGACAACTGCTGCCACGGCAAATGCTTCCTCGAAAAACAAATCAACCGTGTAAGCGAAACAGACGAACACAGTTCCGCTAATCCGGCAGAAAAAAAGTTGATTCAGGCCGGAACAGACGATTATATACCGAATAAGGACCTTCTACCGGCGTCGATTCATTTTACTGCGCTGCCGTTATCCTGCCTTACGGATAACCATCTCCGGAAACTGAGCTTAGACGTCACAGTCCCACCACCCAAACGTTTCATATAACAACCCGATTTGACAGGGTGATTCATCCCCCGTCCCTAAGCAGAAACTGCATCATAAAAGAATGTAGCAGCATACTGTTTTATCCTTACTCATTACAAAACAAACAATTAATTTTTAAGTTTATGAAACGAATATATAACATTATCATATTGGCAACCATCCTGTTTGCCGCGTGCAACAAAGGCGACACGCCCACCGGCGAAATCCCCGATCCGGTTGAGGGATTAAGGAAAATACAGGATTTCCCAATCAACAACTATGCTGTTTCAGCCTGGAACGAAGCCGGCGAATGGTGCCTGGGCTATACCAAAGTCTATTTCACCGTAAAGGACAAAGACGGCAATTTCATTGAAAACGCTACGTTGAGCGCCTTTCCCGAAATGGATATGGGCATGGGCATGAAACACAGCACGCCCCGCTCGGAAATCACCCGGGTGGAAGGCAAAGCGCTGTACGAGGCTTACTATGCCTTTCTGATGTACAGCGGTCAGGGCGACGGCAAGTGGTATTACGATCTGGCGTTGACGGTCGGGAACTCAACCGGCAGTATCGACGATGAGGAAATCGACGTCCGGAACGTTTTCCGTCCCGACGGCAGGACAGAGCGGAAAATCATTCAATCGCTCGTCTCCATTGACGAAAGCGGAAAGCGTTACGTTGTAACCCTCGTCGAACCGTCGAAGCCGAAAGTGGGCAGCAACGACATCACGGCATACATCCACGAACGGAAAGATGCAAACACATACATTCCCGTTGAGGATTTCATCCTGAAACTCGACCCCCGTATGCCATCAATGGAGAATCATTCCTCGCCCAACAATGTGGATTTGACATGGAACGCTACAAAGCAAATTTACAAAGGCAAAGTCAATTTCAGCATGACCGGCTACTGGAAACTGAATCTGATTTTATTGAACGAAAAAGGAGATACGTTATACGGTAACCCTGTCAGCGACAGCGTGGAAGTCAGCAGTTTGTATTTTGAAGTAGAATTTTAAGCGATGAAGAATCTTTTGTTGACAGGATTAATAACAATAGCAGGACAGTATCCGGCACTGGCGCAACAGTCGCCGCCGGATACGGTTCCTCTTTCCGTGGACTTGCAGGAGATCGTCATTTCCGTGAAGACCGGCATCAATCCCGACCGGCAGGCAAAACCCTCCGCACCGGTCGAGGAATACCTGCAAACCTCCGAAAAGGTCGGCATGATCAAGCGCGGCAACTACGCCTGGGAGCCATCCATCAACAGCATGACCACCGAACGTATTTCCGTAACTATCGAAGGCATGAAAATTTTCCACGCCTGCACCGACCGCATGGACCCGGTAACGTCCTACGTCGAGACCGTCAACCTGAGCAAAGTGTCGCTCGGCAGCGGCTTTGAGGCCAATCCCAACGCCTCGAACAACATCGGCGGCAGCCTCGACCTGCGGCTGAACAAAACCGGCTTTTGCAACGACGGCCTGGACTTAAACGCCCGTACCGGCTACGAAAGTAACGGCGGCCTGTGGGTTGGCGGCGCGGACGTATCGTATGCCGGTCCGCGTTTTTATATCAATTCGGGACTCTTCCGCCGCCACAGCGGAAATTACAGCGCAGGCGGAAAAGAGGAAATCCCCTTCTCGCAGTTTACCAAAAACAACTTTTTCACCAATCTCGGTTACGTCGTCGCCAACGGGAAAGCCATTGAAGGAACGCTGATTTACGACCGCGCATCCGACGTGGGCTATCCCGCACTGGCCATGGACGTTGCTACGGCGGAAGGCTTGATTTCTTCGCTCTCCTGCACGGTAGAAAACCCGCTGCCGCTGTTCTACAAGTGGGAAAACAAAGTATATTACAACAACATCATCCACATTATGGATGATACAAAGCGCCCGGACGTTGTCATGCACATGGACATGCCGGGCAAAAGCCGGACGTCCGGCGCATATTCGACATTGAACGGACAAAACGGCAAACACCGCTATTCGTTCAACTGGGACGTTTATTACAACCAATCGTATGCCGAGATGACGATGTACTCCAACAACCCGGACGAAATACCGATGTTCATGCTCACCTGGCCGGACGTCCGGACGCTGAATACCGGCCTGTTCGCCGTGGATGAATACCGTTTCGACGACCGGCATTCCGTCCGCCTGTCGGCAAAAACTTCGTTCCAGCGCGACGGCCTGCAAAGCGATTTCGGCCTGAACACCCTGCAGGCGTATTATCCCGGCATGGCACAGTACAAAAACCGGATTACCGGCAACATCGCCGGACGTTACCAATTCAAACGGAACGCCTGGGAAACGACCGTGTGTGCGGGATACGGCACACGTGCGCCGTCGGTGTCGGAGGCTTACGGCTTCTATCTGTTCAACACGTTCGATGCTTACGATTACCTGGGCAATCCGCATCTCAGGCAGGAATCGGCCGTGGAAACAAGCCTGTCGTCGGGCTGGAAAAAACTTCCGCTTGAAGTCCGGGCGGAAGCGTCGTATTTTTATTTCACGAACTACATCATCGGAAGACCCCGTGCGGATTTATCGCACATGACACCCGGCGCTTCAGGGGTGAAAGTATATGAAAACTTTCCTCACGCCTCGATTCTGAACGCGAGTCTGCTGCTGAAGTACTGGTTTCTGGAATACTTTTCGTGGAACGGCAGAATCACGTATGCCCGCGGGCAGGACGACCGGAACGGCAACCTGCCGCTGATAGCGCCCGTAAGTTACGACGCCTCGCTGACCTTCCGCAACGGGAAGTTTTCCGCCGAAGCGGGTATTGCGGGCGCGGCCCGACAAAAGCATTTCAGTCCCGCATACGGCGAAGACGAAACGCGAAGTTACCGCATCGCCGGTCTGTCTGCCGGGTATGGCTTCAAGATAAACAGGGTCATTTTCAACCTGAAAGCAGGAGTGGAAAATCTGTTCGACACGTATTATTCCACTTATGCCAGCTGGCGAAACATCCCCCGCAAGGGACGGAATGTATTTATCAATTTAGGAATTAACTTTTAATTTTAAAAAGAATATTTGATATGAAAGCAATCAGATTATTTTTGTTCCTCTTCATGGGATTTACACTGTGTTTAGTATCAGGCGCCCAGGAAAAAAAGGAAAAAGCGAAAAAGGAAAAAAACGAAAAGGTAACATTCACAGTCGATATGTACTGTGAAAACTGTAAAGCGAAAATCGAAAAGAATATTTCGTGGGAAAAAGGCGTCAAAGACTTAACGGTCAATCTGGAAAAGAAAACCGTTACGATTGTCTATAATCCGCAGAAAACGACGGAAAAAAAATTGAAAAAGGCGATTGAGAAACTGGGATATACGTGCGAACGGGAAGATAGCGCCCTCAATATTACGCCTCAACGTTAAATGTTTAGAGTCATGGCAAAAAGAATCAAATTATTTCATTCAATAATCATTGTCCTGTTTTTATCGCTTGGGATACAGTCGTTAATTGCGCAAACTCAAACGGAACAGGCGCCGGATTCCATTCAGGAACGGCAATTACAGGATGCCGTTATTACGCATTACCGTCAGGGGACTATCCTCTCATCGTTTTCCCCGTTCAAGACGGAGACCATCACGACCACAGGACTGAAGAAAATGGCCTGCTGCAACCTCTCGGAAAGTTTTGAAAACAGCGCATCGGCTACCGTCGGCTTTACCGACGCCGTTTCAGGCGCAAAGCAGATACAGTTGCTCGGACTGTCGGGAATCTACACCCAGACCCTGGCCGAAAACATTCCGACCCTGCGCGGACTGGCATCTACCTACGGTTTGAGTTACACGCCGGCTTCGTGGCTCGAATCCATTCAGATTTCGAAAGGAACCTCTTCGGTCGTCAACGGCTACGAATCCATAACGGGACAGATGAATCTGGAATTTAAGAAGCCCAACTTTACCGAACCGTTGTTCGTAAATCTTTATTTGGACGACGATTTACATTACGAAGGGAACGTTACCGCCGCCGTACAGGTCGCCGAAAACCTCTGGACAGGCTTGCTGCTGAGCGGTATGCTCGGCACGGCGGTACACGACGAAAACGGCGATAACTTCCTTGATATGCCGAAAATGAAATACGTGAACGCCTACAACCGATGGTTTTACCTGAACGGCGAAAAAGGCATACAGTCGCGCACCGGCATCCGGTTCCTCTACGAAGACCGCAAGGCCGGACAGGATTCGCTCTGCCACGTCAAGCACAACATTCCGCTCGAAGGCGTCACGCTCTGGGAATCGTTTATCACCAACAAAAATTTTACGGCAGACAACAAAACCGGCTTTTCCGTTGGTGACCGCGAAGGGCAAAGCATAGGCATTATCAACAGTTTCACCCGCCACGAGCAAAACTCCACTTTCGGGGAAAAAACGTTCAATGGGATTCAAAATTCGTATTATTTAAATGTATTGTTTACTTCCTTTGTCAATAATACCGGTCACCGGTATACGGCCGGCGCAAGTTTCGCTTATGACAACTATGATACGGAGTTTGATGATACGCAATTATTAAATATAATTTCACCGGGTATTATACCGCCTCATACAGAACTTACGGCAATCAACCGCAGCGAAGCCATATCGGGCGCATTTGCCGAATACACCAACACGAGCCTCGCGGGACTTACCGCCGTTGCGGGCTTGCGAACCGATTACAACAGCCGTTTCGGATGGCTGGTTACGCCGCGTTTGAATGTAAAATACGACGTAAATGAATTTATTATTGTCCGTGCATCGGCAGGGCGTGGCTACCGTTCGCCGAACGCACTTGCCGAAAATATCGGGCTGATGGCTTCCTCGCGCGTTTTTGATATTTCAAACATCAATGATTTGGATATTGAAAAAGCATGGAATTTCGGCGGTAATCTCGCATTCAACATTTCAATATGGGAAAACCGCCAGGCCAAATTGAGCATCGACTATTTCCGTACAAGTTTTCAAAATCAAATCATCATTGACGCAGAGCGCAACCGCAACTCCGTGTTTTTCTACAACTCCGGCGGTTCGGCAAACTATGCCAACGCCTGGCAGGCCGACCTGTCGGCAACACTGTTCAAAGGCTTCGATTTGTTTGCCGCCTTCCGTTACAACAACAACCGGATTACTTATACCGACGGTACGCAACAGGTAAAAACCGACAAACCGCTGGTTTCGGGTTACAGAGGATTGGTAAACCTGTCTTATGCCACGCCCCTGCGCCGCTGGGTATTCGACGTTACGGCGCAATTCAACGGACCCACGCGCCTGCCCGGTTTGAACGGCTATGATTCGGAAAAAATATACTCGCCGGCATTTCCGGTCTGTTTTGCGCAGGTTACGCGCAACAGCAAACGTTTCGACATCTACCTGGGCGCCGAAAACCTGCTCGGCTACAGGCAGAAAGACCCGATTCGCAAATGGGAAAATCCTTTCGACCACGATTTCGACGCATCCATGGTCTGGGGACCCATCAATGACGTACGTATCTACGGCGGAATACGGTTACGGATAGGAAAACTATATTAAAAATCAGGATTATGAAACGGATACTTTGGATTTTGACAGGAATCATGACGCTGGCAGCCTGCGATACGGGCGACGGGAAACAGATGCAAACGATCGATTTCGGCGAATTGGCGCCGCAGCAGCTGCGTGACGGCTTCCTGCTGCTTCAGGCAACCGCTTCGTCGGAACTGCCGGTGGCGTTCACAAGCTGGGATACCACAATCGCCGTTATCGAAAACGACAGGGCGCTATTCCGGCAAACAGGTGCCGTCAATATCATTGCCTATCAACCCGGCAATGACCTGTTCCATGAAGCGCCTCATATAGCGCGGCAACTGATCATTCGCGACTGGGATCCCGACAAAAAAACGCAAACCATCGACTTTGAACTGCCCGGCGAATGGAAACTCAGCAGGGATGGCACGGCCGTGAAATTAAGCGCAACCGCTTCGTCGGGACTGCCGGTCAGCTACGTTTTGACGTCGATAACCTACGGTTTCATATCCGACCGACCGCCGTTCTATTTATACCTCTATCATGCAGGCGAAAACGGAGTGTCGGGGGAAAACGCGTACAATGCGCAACTCTCCGTCATCGCCTCGCAGATTGGAAATGACGAGTACAATCCGGCGGACAATGTGAGAAGAACAATCCGTGTGATTGGGGATGTTTTTCATTAGAATACCGCACACATGTAAAAATACCATAAAAATGGTATTGCAGCAATCTCC
>JAISYY010000157.1 GCA_031269635.1 Tannerella sp.
AACATCACGCAGGCCTGTTCTTCCGTCGCGTCCTTCAGGCGGTATTTGTCCAGCCGAAGTTCGCAGGTATCTTTCCGGGCATAAGTAAACGTCTGTTTGTCAATGGCGGCTTCCGGCGCTACGTTTCCCGTCTGCCCCAACAGCGGCAGCACAACCCCCATAAATAGAATTAAAAACCGAATTTTCATTTGTCTAATCTGTTAAAATTATTGTTCAAAAACGCATTTCCCGTTTGACGGGAATCTTGCATATCCGCTGCAAAAATACGATTTTATTTTGACTTCCGTCCAAACGAACGGGTGCAATCATTCGAAATGCACTTGATACGTCAGCGAATTTTCCACACTAAATGATTCGCAAATTATTTTCCCAAACATTTTGCAGAAACAAAAAAAAGATATACTTTTGCACCGTCAAAAAAAGAAACTGTTCTATGGTGTAATGGTAACACGTCAGATTCTGGTCCTGAAATTCCAGGTTCGAGCCCTGGTAGAACAACAAAAGGTTGCAATCTAAGGAATAAATCCTTATCCTTGCAACCTTATTTTTTTATCCTGTATTCCTTTCGGGGATTCTATAATTTCCCTTTCAGTAAAGAGCCGAGTAATCCGCGTCCGAATTTGAATAATGTGTTAACGGCTTCGCGTTTGGCCCTTGTAGAAACCATTTTGGTAAGGCTTCCGACCATACTGCTTTCTCTTTCGCGTTTTTGCTGACGTCCCAGACGTTCCTGTTCCCGCTGCTGCTGACGTCCCTGACGCTCCTGTTCCTTCTGATGCCGGGTTTCTTCTTCCCGGCGTTCCGCATCTTCTTTTGCCCGTTGAATTTTATTGATTCTTTCCGACAATATTTCAAATGCGGATTCACGGTCAACCGTACGTTCGTATTTACCGAATACCAAAGAGGTCTGCATCATACGCTGACGCTCGTTACCGGACAAAGGGCCGGCCTGCCCTTCGGGAGGAACAATCACGGCCCGCTCCACTACGGAAGGACTGCCTTTTTCATCCAGGAATGACACGAGCGCCTCGCCGATAGCCAATTCCGTAATGACTGTTTCCGTATGAAAAGCCGGATTGCGGCGGAACGTCGATGCGGCGGCAGATACGGCCTTCTGATCGCGGGGCGTGAAAGCGCGCAACGCATGTTGCACACGATTACCCAACTGCCCCAATATCGTTTCGGGCACATCTAACGGGTTTTGCGTACAAAAGTACACCCCTACCCCTTTCGATCTGACAAGCCGTACAACCTGTTCTATTTTCTCAAGCAGCGTCTTTGACAGATCGTTGAACAACAAATGGGCTTCATCGAATAAAAATACAAGCTTAGGCTTGTCCGTGTCTCCTATTTCCGGCAGTTCTTCAAACAACTCGGACAAAAGATACAGGAGAAACGAGGTATAAATTTTAGGCGAACGAATCAGTTTATCCGCCTCCAGGATATTAATAAGGCCCCGTCCGCCCTGCGTCTGCATAAAGTCATAAATATCCAGCGCCGGCTCTCCGAAAAACTTATCGCCACCCTGCTCTTCGAGTGTCAGCAATCCCCGCTGGATTGCGCCGATACTGGCAGGAGATACGTTGCCGTATTTCACCGTATATTGACTGCGTTCGGCGCCTATATGTTCAAGCATCTTACGCAGATCTTTCAAATCCAAAAGCAGCAACTGTTCTTCGTCGGCAATACGGAAAGCCATTGTCAGAACGCTGCTTTGCACTTCATTCAGAGCAAGAAGGCGGCTAAGTAACAAAGGCCCCATTTCCGATAGGGTCGTACGCAACGGATGTCCCTGCTCGCCGAAGATATCCCAGAAGCAAACAGGAAAGCCCTTATATTCAAATCCTTTGGAAACCAAGCGATTCGCATCTACGCTTTTTTGCAGGTTCGCATTGCCGCCACCGGCTTTACCGGCTCCCGAAAGATCGCCTTTTATGTCCGTCGCAAAGACGGGAACGCCCATACTGCTGAACGTTTCCGCCAAATTTTGCAACGTACACGTCTTGCCTGTCCCTGTAGCGCCGGTAATCAGGCCGTGACGATTCGCCATTTGAGGAAGGATACATAAATCCTTGTCTCCTGCTATGGCAATCAATGCCCTCTGCCTGTTATCAAACATGATAAGATATGACGAATTTATTTAAACTCCATCTTTATCGAACGATCTTCCCGCGAACGGGCGCTTCGCGTAGAAACATTATGCTCAAATTCATCCCTGGTTCCGACGAGGATACGGTCAAATTCACGTTGACCCGTACCGGCCGGTATAAGGTGGCCGCAAATCACATTTTCCTTCAATCCTTCCAGATAATCCGTCTTTCCGTTGATCGCCCCTTCATTCAACACTTTTGTCGTTTCCTGGAATGAGGCCGCAGACATCCAGCTCGACGTCTGCAACGCCGCACGGGTTATACCCTGCAGAATCTGATTGGTTGTAGCCGGAACGGCGTCACGCACCTGAACAAGTTTCATATCACGGCGTTTAAGTTGACTGTTTTCATCCCTTAATTTACGAGCCGTAACAATCTGTCCGGGACGAAGGTTCTGCGAATCGCCTGCATCCGTAACAACTTTCTTGCCCCATATACGGTCGTTCTCATCCATGATCTCCAGTTTATCGACAACCTGCTGCTCCAGAAAACGGGTATCGCCCGGATCGACAACTTCTACTTTGCGCATCATCTGACGCACAATCACTTCAAAGTGTTTATCGTTGATCTTTACTCCCTGCAAACGGTACACGTCCTGCACTTCGTTTACGATATATTCCTGCACAGCCGTAGGCCCTTTTATGGCAAGGATATCTGCGGGCGTAATCGCGCCGTCGGACAACGGCATGCCGGCGCGCACATAATCATTCTCCTGCACCAGCAGCTGTTTGGAGAGCGGAACCATGTATTTCTTTTCTTCTCCCAGTTTGGACGTAACGATAATTTCACGGTTACCGCGTTTTATCTTACCGAACGTAACTTCACCGTCGATTTCGGACACGACAGCCGGATTTGACGGGTTACGCGCTTCAAACAACTCCGTCACACGGGGAAGACCTCCGGTGATATCGCCCGTCTTACCGACTGCGCGAGGAATCTTAACCAGCACTTCTCCGCTTTTGACCGGATCTCCCGCTGACTTTGTCATGTGAGCGCCGAGAGGCAAGGAATAAGTCTTCAGTATATCTTTCTTGGAATCGACAATATATGCCGAGGGAGCTTTCGTTTTATCTTTAGATTCGATGATAATCATTTCTTTCAAGCCCGTCGTCTCATCACTTTCAACTTTATACGTGATATTTTCTTCCATGCTTTCAAAAGCGATCGTACCGTCGGCTTCCGCAATAATGACGGCATTGAACGGATCCCATTCGATAATCCGGTCTCCTTTTTTAACATTATCGCCACTACTAAAGAACAACTTCGAGCCGTAAGGGATGTTGTTGTTATGTAAAACAATCTTCGTATGCGGTTCGACGATACGCATTTCGGCAAGACGGCTGACAACGACATTACATTTATCGTCTACCGAATAAACCGTACGCAATTCATCGATTTCAAGAATACCGTCATATTTTGAAACAAGACTGTTTTCCGTTGCGATATTCGATGCAATACCACCGACGTGGAACGTACGAAGTGTCAGCTGCGTACCCGGCTCGCCGATTGATTGCGCAGCGATAACGCCGACCACCTCGCCTTTCTGAACCATCTGTCCGGTCGCCAGGTTACGTCCGTAACATTTGGCGCAAACGCCTTTCTTCGATTCGCAGGTAAGTACCGAACGTATTTCTACGCTTTCGATAGGGGAATCCTGTATTTCCTGTGCCTCCTTTTCACGTATCTCTTCGCCGGCTTTTACGATAATCCGGCCTGTAAGCGGATGAATCACATCATGAACGGAAACACGTCCGAGTATACGTTCATACAGTTTTGCAATCACATCCTCGTTATTCTTAAGTTCGGTACAGGTCAATCCGCGAAGCGTTCCGCAATCTTCTTCATTTACAATCACATCGTGCGATACATCGACCAGACGGCGCGTCAGGTAGCCGGCGTCGGCCGTCTTCAATGCCGTATCGGCCAAACCTTTACGCGCACCGTGCGTAGAAATGAAGTATTCCAGCACCGACAAGCCTTCCTTGAAGTTCGACAAAATAGGATTCTCAATGATCTGGCCGCCTTCGCTTCCGCTCTTTTGCGGTTTTGCCATCAAGCCGCGCATACCCGAAAGCTGGCGTATCTGTTCCTTCGAACCGCGGGCGCCGGAATCCATCATCATATAGATGGAATTGAATCCGTCATTGTCGGCGCTCAGTTTATCAATCAGGATCTTCGACAATTTACTGTTGACATGCGTCCATGTATCGATAATCTGGTTATAACGCTCATTATTTGTAATGAAACCCATACTATAGTTAGACACGATTTGTTCCACTTCGTCGTATCCTTCCTTAACAAATTCATCTTTTTCCTCCGGGATAATAACGTCGGCAAGGTTGAAAGACAAGCCTCCCTTAAACGCCATATAATATCCGAGGTTCTTTATATCATCAAGGAACTGGCAGGTACGGGCGACACCGCACACTTTTATGACTTTGCTGATTATGTCACGCAATGCCTTCTTTCCCAACACTTCATTTACGAACCCGACTTCCCAGGGTATATATTCATTTACCATCAGGCGTCCAACACTCGTTTCAATGATTTTTTCGACATATTCACCGTTTTCATCAATGTCTTCGATACAGACTTTTATGATGGCATGGATATCAACTTTACCTTCGTTGTATGCGATCGTAGCCTCTTCCGGCCCGTAAAACACAAGTCCTTCGCCTTTCATTCCCACACGGGTCTTTGTAATATAATACAGTCCCAACACCATATCCTGCGAAGGTACGGTTATAGGAGCGCCGTTTGCCGGGTTCAGAATATTATGGGAGGCAAGCATCAACATCTGCGCTTCGAGTATCGCTTCATTCCCAAGAGGAAGGTGAACCGCCATCTGGTCGCCGTCGAAGTCGGCGTTAAATGCCGTACATGCCAGCGGATGCAACTGAATAGCCTTTCCTTCGATCATCTTCGGCTGGAAAGCCTGTATGCCGAGACGGTGCAATGTCGGAGCACGGTTGAGCAATACCGGATGTCCTTTCATCACATACTCCAGAATATCCCAAACGACCGATTCTTTCTTGTCTACAATTTTCTTTGCCGACTTAACCGTCTTGACAATACCGCGCTCTATCAGTTTGCGGATAATAAACGGTTTGTACAACTCGGCCGCCATATCTTTAGGAATACCACATTCGCCCATTCTAAGTTCAGGCCCTACAACGATAACCGAACGTGCGGAATAGTCGACACGTTTACCCAACAGATTCTGGCGGAAACGTCCCTGCTTGCCTTTCAGGCTGTCCGACAATGATTTCAACGGGCGGTTTGCATCCGATTTGACCGCGCTTGATTTGCGCGAATTATCGAAAAGCGAATCAACCGCTTCCTGCAACATACGTTTTTCGTTACGCAGGATCACTTCGGGCGCTTTGATATCAATAAGTCGTTTAAGACGGTTATTGCGTATGATGACGCGACGATACAAATCATTGAGGTCGGATGTTGCGAAGCGGCCTCCGTCAAGCGGAACAAGCGGACGTAACTCCGGCGGAATAACCGGAACAACTTTCACGACCATCCATTCCGGCCTGTTACGCCCTTTCGACGCACGGAACGATTCAACCACCTGCAAACGCTTTAATGCTTCGTTCTTACGTTGTTGTGATGTATCCGTCATGGCATGATTGCGTAAATCATACGACAACGCATCCAAGTCAAGGCGGACTAACAAATCATAGATCGCTTCCGCACCGATCTTGGCTACAAATTTATTCGGATCCATATCATCCAGCAACTGATTGTCTTTGGGAAGACTATCCATAATTTGAAGATATTCTTCTTCCGACAAGAGATCTAAATTGTTTATCGTATCCACACATCCTTTCTGTACGACGACATAACGCTCGTAATAAATGATAGAATCAAGTTTCTTCGTCGGCAAGCCCAACAAATAACCGATTTTATTCGGCAAGGTACGGCAATACCAGATATGCACCACAGGAACGACAAGGTGTATATGCCCCGTACGTTCGCGGCGTACTTTCTTTTCCGTCACTTCCACGCCGCACCGGTCGCACACAATGCCCTTATAACGAATACGCTTATACTTACCGCAATAACATTCGTAGTTTTTTACAGGGCCGAATATGCGTTCGCAAAACAAACCGTCACGTTCAGGCTTGTAAGTACGGTAATTGATTGTTTCCGGCTTCAGCACTTCGCCATGCGAACTCTCCAGAATTTCTTCGGGCGACGCCAGACCAATCGTTATTTTTGTAAAGTCACTCTTTATTTTTGTATCTTTTTTAAAAGCCATATTATATTGATTTGCAAAGAGTTAATTATTCCAATGTAAAACTTAAGCACAAGCCTCTCAATTCATGGAGAAGAACGTTCAATGATTCCGGAATACCCGGTTTCGGCATCGGTTCCCCTTTCACAATCGCTTCATAAGTTTTAGAACGTCCGATGACATCGTCCGATTTCACCGTAAGAATTTCCTGAAGGACATGTGACGCGCCGAATGCTTCAATCGCCCAGACTTCCATTTCTCCGAAACGCTGGCCTCCGAACTGCGCCTTACCGCCAAGTGGTTGTTGTGTTATCAACGAATACGGGCCGATCGAACGTGCATGCATCTTATCATCAACCATGTGACCTAATTTCAGGAAGTAAGTAACACCTACCGTCGCCGGCTGGTCAAAACGCTCTCCTGTACCACCGTCGTATAGATAAGTTTTTCCATAGCGCGGAAGTCCGGCTTTATCGGTCCATGTATTCAGGTCGTCCAGCGAAGCGCCGTCAAAAATCGGAGTAGCAAATTTTTCTCCCAGTACTTGTCCTGCCCAGCCCAGTACAGCTTCAAAAATCTGTCCCAGATTCATACGCGAAGGCACACCGAGCGGATTTAAACAGATATCCACAGATGTCCCGTCTTCAAGGAACGGCATATCTTCCTGGCGTACTATTTTTGATACGATACCTTTATTCCCGTGACGACCGGCCATTTTGTCGCCTACCTGTATCTTCCGTTTCTTTGCTACATAAACTTTTGCAATCTGAATGATACCCGTAGGCAATTCATCACCAATCGTCAAATCAAACTTCTTCCGGCGTAACTCCGCGTCAAGTTCCTTATATTTCTTCAAATAATTCAGGATAAGATTCTTTATCAGCTCATTCGTCTGGGAATCGGAAGTCCACTTACTTACCTGAATCGTATTATAATCAAGATCTTCAAGCGCTTTTTTAACAAACTTGGAACCTTTGGCAATAATTTCCATATTCAGGTAATCCCTAACGCCCGTTGATATTTTACCGTTTGTAAGCGTAAGCAATTTCTCAATAAGGAGAACTTTCAGTTCGGCCATTTTCTTGCCATATTCTTCTTCGAGTTTGGGCAGGACGGTTTTTTCCGTCTGGCGGCCATTCTTTTTCTTAATGATCCGTGAGAACAGACTTGTATCTATGACAACGCCATGTAATGAAGGGGTAGCCTTCAGAGAGGCATCTTTCACATCACCGGCCTTATCGCCGAAAATTGCACGCAGAAGTTTTTCTTCCGGGGAGGGATCGGATTCTCCTTTCGGAGTGATTTTTCCGATGATTATATCTCCGGGATGAATATGGGCGCCTACGCGAATGATACCTCTTTCGTCAAGATCTCTGATAGCGTCTTCACTAACGTTCGGTATATCGGAAGTAAGTTCTTCCATTCCACGCTTTGTCTCACGAACTTCAAGGAGATATTCATCCACATGAATTGACGTGAATACATCTTCCCGTACGATACGTTCATTCAGCACAACGGCATCCTCATAATTATAACCTTTCCAAGGCATGTAGGCCACCTTAACGTTACGTCCCAACGCCAGTTCTCCATTCTGTATGGAGTAACCTTCCGTAAGGATCTCGCCTTGCTCAATACGTTGACCGAGGCGGCAAACGGGACGCAAATCGACGGTTGTACTTTGATTCGTTTTACGCCATTTGGGGATATTATACGTTTTTATCGCATCCTCAAAACTTACAAATTCCTCATCTTCGGTACGATCGTACCTTATTTTGATCGTTGTGGCATCCACATAAATCACTTCGCCGGGTCCTTCCGCAACAATCTGCGTACGGGAATTACGCGCCAGTTGGCCTTCGATACCGGTACCGACAATAGGAGCATCCGCATGAATAAGCGGAACGGCCTGGCGCATCATGTTTGATCCCATCAGCGCGCGGTTCGCATCATCTTGTTCAAGGAAAGGAATCAGCGCAGCGGCAATCGAAGCGATTTGCGTAGGAGCGACGTCCATCAGATTCACTTCTTCGGGCGAAACAACCGGAAAGTCCGCTTCATATCTTGCTTTTACCTTATCACGAATAAACCGGCCGTTTGAATTAAGCGGCGCATTACCCTGTGCAACAATCTTATCCTCTTCTTCTTCAGCCGTATAATAGGCTAACGTACTATCCGAAAAATCCACTTTGCCGTTTTCGACCTTACGATAAGGCGTTGTGATAAATCCCAGATCGTTTATTTTGGCATAAACGCAAAGCGACGAAATCAATCCGATATTCGGACCTTCGGGCGTTTCAATAGGACAAAGGCGTCCGTAGTGGGTATAATGAACGTCACGCACCTCAAATCCGGCACGGTCGCGCGACAGACCTCCAGGCCCCAATGCCGACAAACGACGTTTATGCGTTATCTCCGCCAATGGATTCGTCTGATCCATAAACTGCGATAATGCATTTGTTCCGAAAAATGAATTTACAACGGAAGAGATCGTTTTCGCATTTATCAGGTCGATAGGCGTAAACACCTCATTGTCACGAACATTCATGCGTTCACGAACCGTACGTGACATACGTGCCAGCCCTATGCCGAACTGGTTATAAAGCTGTTCCCCAACCGTACGCACACGGCGGTTGCTCAAATGGTCGATATCATCAACAACGGCTTTCGAGTTAATGAGCTGGATAAGATATTTGATGATCGCAATAATATCTTCCTTTGTCAGCACTTTTATATCATCGCTTATCTGAAGATTCAGTTTGCGATTAATACGGAAACGGCCGACGTCCCCAAGATCATAACGTTTCTCCGAGAAGAACAGGTTCGTTATGACTTCGCGTGCGCTTGCGTCGTCAGCAGGTTCGGCATTACGCAGTTGACGGTAGATATACAACACGGCTTCTTTTTCCGAGTTACTCGGGTCTTTTTGCAATGTATTGTAAATGATGGCATAATCATTCAGATTCTGATCTTCGCGATGCAACAGGATATGTTGTGCGCCGGAGTCAAAAATCAAATCTATATTATCCTCATCAAGTGAAGCCTCACGGTCAATCACCACATCGTTACGTTCGATCGAAACAACCTCGCCGGTATCTTCATCGACAAAATCTTCGACCCAGGTTCTGAGGACACGTGCGGCCAGTTTACGGCCGGCATATTTTTTCAAGTTTACTTTCGTAACTTTCACTTCTTCCGCGAGGTTAAAGATTTCAAGAATATCTTTGTCGCTTTCAAAGCCGATGGCTCTCAAGAGTGTTGTTACGGGTAATTTTTTCTTACGGTCGATATATGCATACATGACATTATTTATATCGGTTGCAAATTCGATCCATGATCCTTTAAACGGAATAATACGCGCCGAATAGAGTTTTGTTCCGTTAGCATGTATACTTTGCCCGAAAAACACGCCCGGCGATCGGTGCAATTGCGAGACGACAACACGTTCGGCTCCATTAATGATGAACGTTCCGCGATTGGTCATATAAGGAATCGGGCCAAGATAAACATCCTGGACAATCATTTCAAAATCCTCATGTTCGGGATCCGTACAGTACAGTTTCATTTTAGCCTTAAGAGGCACGCTATACGTTAATCCCCGCGCGATACATTCTTCCATTGTATAACGGGGAGGATCAAGGTAATAATCAAGAAACTCCAATACAAAATTGTTACGCGTATCCGCTATCGGGAAGTTTTCTGTAAATACTTTGTAAAGCCCCTCTTTTTTTCTTTTTTCAGGGGGCATATCCAATTGGAGAAAGTCTTGAAATGACTTCAATTGAACTTCGAGAAAATCAGGATAACGGAGTTGATCTTTTATCGAAGCAAAGTTAATTCGTTGATTTTTAATTGCTGAAGACATCTATCGAAGAAATTAATTGAACTAATAATAAAAATAGACACAAAAAGGTTAAGAACCTCCCTTTCACAGGCGATTCTTAACCAATAAACCTGCTAAACAGGATTATATGAACTATTTAAGCTCAACTTCCGCTCCTGCCTCTTCCAATTGTTTCTTAATTCCTTCTGCATCAGCTTTCGGTAAGCCTTCTTTAACAACATTCGGAGCTCCGTCAACCAGGTCTTTTGCTTCTTTCAAGCCAAGACCGGCCAACTCTTTAACTAATTTTACAACTGCCAGTTTGCTGGAGCCGGGTGATTTAAGAACAACATCAAATGCTGTTTTTTCCTCTACTACCGCTGCACCAGCACCCGAATCAACAGCAACGGCTACGGCTGCTGCTGCCGGCTCAATACCATATTCTTCTTTAAGAATTGTTGCCAATTCATTCACTTCTTTTACTGTAAGATTCACTAATTGTTCTGCAAAAGCTTTCAAATCTGCCATTTTCGTTATGATTTAAATGATTGATAATCTGTTAAAAATTTATTTGCGCTCTTCAAGCGCTTTTAATATTCCGTGTATTTTCTGTCCGCCATTAGACTGCAACGCCGAAACAAGGTTTTTCATCGGCGACTGTAACAATCCGATTACGTCTCCGATCAGTTCGTCCCTGCTCTTTATCGTAGCTAAAACTTCCAGGTCATGTTCGGTATAGAAACCTTCCTGAACATAAGCGCCTTTCAGTTTTGGTTTTACGTTATCGCCTTTTATGCTTTTCGTAAAGTCTTTAATAAGGCGTGCCGGCGCATTTGCCACATTAGCAAACATGATCGCCGTATTGCCATTCAATACACTATACAATTCCGAATAATCGGTTCCTTCCACATTGTCCATTGCTTTTTTAAGCAATGTATTTTTGACCATGACAAGCTTCACTTCCCGCTTGAAACATTCTCTTCTCAACTTACTTGTTTTTCCCGCGTCAAGCGCTTCGATATCCGTAAGATAAAAATGAGGATATTTTTCCAACTGTTCGGCTAACTCGTTTATGATTCTGCCTTTATCTTCCTTTTTCATTGTCTCTAATTTTTAAGTTATTAATCTTCAAATGTTTTAGGATCAACCTTAATACCGGGACTCATTGTTGATGAAAGATAAATGCTTTTCAAATAAGTACCTTTAGCTGCGGAGGGTTTCAACTTTGTCAATGTCAAAATGAACTCCTTCGTATTTTCCTGTATCTGGTCGGGGGTGAACGAGACTTTGCCTACGGAAGAGTGAACAATTCCGGTTTTATCGACTTTAAAGTCAATTTTACCCTGTTTCACTTCCTTAACGGCTTTGCCTATATCATTTGTTACCGTACCGCTTTTGGGGTTCGGCATCAAACCGCGCGGACCTAAGATACGTCCTAATGCACCTATTTTTCCCATAATGGAAGGCATTGTAATAATGATGTCTATATCGGTCCAACCACTTTTGATCTTATCAATATATTCATCGAGGCCAACATAATCAGCGCCTGCGTCTTTCGCTTCGGCTTCTTTGTCGGGAGTACATAACGCAAGAACCCTTGTCACCTTTCCGGTTCCGTGTGGCAGAGTAACAACGCCTCTTACCATCTGATTGGACTTACGGGGATCGACACCGAGACGGACATCCACATCTACGGAGGCATCAAATTTAGCAAACGTAATTTCTTTTACTAATGCAGACGCCTCTTTCAATGAATATGCTTTCCCGTTCTCAATTTTACCCGAAGCCAGTTTTTGATTTTTTGTAAGTTTACTCATCTTCTACTTGACTTTTTATTGGTTTGTTCCCGGGAATGTCCCTGTTACCGTAATACCCATGCTTCTGGCTGTTCCTGCGACCATTCTCATTGCAGACTCAACACTGAAACAATTCATATCGACAATCTTGTCTTCAGCAATCACCTTCACCGCATCCCAAGTGACCTGCGCCACTTTTTTACGGTTTGGTTCCGCCGAACCGCCCTTCAGTTTAGCAGCTTCCAGCAATTGGACTGCTACCGGAGGAGTTTTTACGACAAAGTCAAATGATTTGTCCGAGTAATAAGTAATTACCACAGGTAATATTTTACCACCTTTGTCCTGGGTTCTGGCATTGAATTGCTTGCAAAACTCCATAATGTTAATTCCCTTCGAACCTAAAGCCGGTCCTACGGGCGGAGAAGGATTTGCTGCCCCTCCTTTGATCTGTAATTTAACTTGTCCAGCAATTTCTTTAGCCATTTTTCTTAATTTTTTTAACTATAAATAAATAAAAGGACAAAAAAGAATCCGACTCTCCGTAACAAAAGCCTCATTCCTTTTCTACTTGTACATAACTCAACTCAAGCGGTGTTTTTCGTCCGAAGATTTTCACCATTACCTTGAGTTTCTTTTTCTCGGCATTCACTTCTTCTATAACACCCGTAAAACCGTTGAAAGGACCAAAAGTCACTTTAACCGTCTCACCGACGAAATATTGAAGGTCGATATCTTCCTCCTGTTCCTTCAATTCGTCTACCGTTCCTAAGACACGGCTGACTTCTGCAGGACGCAGAGGTACCGGTTTTTCAACCCCGCCAAGAAATCCCAACACGTTAGGTATATTTCTCAGCCGGTGTGCCACCTCTCCTATCAGATTGGCCTCTACCAATACATAACCGGGCAAATAAGCGCGTTCTTTCACCACTTTTTTACCGCTACGCACGACGTAGGTTTTCTCCGTAGGGATAAGCACTTGCGACACGTATTGTCCCAAGTCCGAACTTTTCATTTCAGACTCAATGTATTCGCGCACCTTGTTCTCTTTACCACTTATTGCGCGAAGAACGTAAAACTTGGGTTGGACATCAGACATAACAAAATTTAAATGCTGTTATAAACAAAACGCATCGCATGTTCAAAAACAAAATCGACAGCAAAGACAACTATCGCTATGATTATGGAAGCAAACAAAACAACCACAGCGCTGTTGGATAACTCTGCTCGTGTAGGCCATGAAACCTTATGTACAAGTTCGTTATATGAATCTTTGAAATATTGTATTACTTTCTTCATTGAATATTTTTTTGATTTGCACGGAAGGAGAGGCTCGAACTCCCGACAGCCGGTTTTGGAGACCGGTACTCTACCAACTGAGCTACTTCCGTGTTTAATACAGTCAACCCGTTTTACCGGGCTGACCATATCGTATCAATTAATCTTCCAATTCGGTAATCTGACCGGCACCTACCGTACGACCACCTTCGCGGATCGCGAAACGTAAACCTACGTTACATGCTACCGGATAGATCAGATCGACCTCAATCGTCACATTATCGCCCGGCATAACCATTTCTACTCCCGCCGGCAATGAAATTTCGCCGGTAACGTCCAGCGTACGGATGTAGAATTGAGGACGGTATTTGTTATGGAACGGCGTATGACGGCCACCTTCTTCTTTCTTCAGGATATAAACCTCTGCTTTAAATTTGGAGTGAGGCTGTATTTTCCCGGGATGGCAAAGCACCATACCGCGTTTGATTTCATCCTTGTCGATACCGCGAAGCAACAAACCTACGTTATCGCCTGCCTGACCTTCGTCCAGGATCTTACGGAACATTTCAACGCCTGTTACGACGGATTTCTTTCCTACTTCAGCCGTCAAACCGATGATTTGTATTTCTTCACCGGTCTTAATGATACCGGTTTCGATACGGCCTGTAGCCACGGTACCACGACCCGTAATTGAGAATACGTCCTCAACCGGCATCAGGAACGGTTTGTCAATATCACGCGGAGGCAGCGGAATCCAAGTATCTACCGCTTCCATCAGTTCCACAACTTTATCTTCCCATTTGGCATCGCCGTTCAATGCACCCAAAGCCGAACCCTGGATAACCGGCGTATTATCGCCGTCAAATTCATAGAAAGAAAGCAGTTCTCTCATTTCCATTTCAACGAGTTCCAGCATTTCTTCGTCATCGACCATGTCACATTTGTTCATGAACACAACCAAGCGGGGAACGTTCACCTGACGAGCCAAAAGAATATGCTCGCGCGTCTGGGGCATCGGGCCGTCCGTTGCTGCAACCACGATAATAGCGCCATCCATCTGGGCGGCGCCCGTAACCATGTTCTTTACGTAGTCGGCGTGACCCGGACAGTCCACATGTGCGTAATGACGGTTTGCCGTTTCGTATTCTACGTGAGCCGTATTGATAGTAATACCTCTTTCTTTTTCTTCCGGAGCATTGTCGATCGAATCGAATGAACGCACCTCAGACAGACCTTTTTTCGCCAAAACAGTTGTAATAGCAGCTGTTAAAGTAGTTTTAACATGGTCAACGTGACCAATCTTACCGATGTTAACATGCGGTTTCGTCCTGTTAAAATGTTCTTTTGCCATAATCTTAAATATCTTTATATTAGTTTAGAATGTTTATCATCCTTATTTTCACTTCTTTATGAGCCGGTGCCGAGATTTGAACTCGGGACCTCTTCCTTACCAAGGAAGTGCTCTACCGCTGAGCTACACAGGCATCATTGTCTCGATCCCCTTCCTAAGCGCTTTAACTTCTTCACTCGGAGCCTCTTGTCGGATTCGAACCAACGACCCCGAGATTACAAATCACGTGCTCTGGCCAGCTGAGCTAAAGAGGCGTTTTTTGAAAAAAGCCGCTTCGTCATCGGGCGAAACGGCTGCAAATTTAGAAATTATTTTTGTATCCGCAAAATTTCTCCGTTTTTTTTTGTTTTTTTTACTTTGTCCTGTTTTTTTCCTTGAATTTAAGCAGTTGTTTTTCTAACGCATCTACCGCCAAATCAACGCCTTCTTCAAATGTATTACATACTTTTTCGGCAAAGCAGTCTCCGCTTTTTATTTTAAGACGTATGCTTACATCTTTGTTTTTAGCCGTTTCGGGTTTGACAACTTTAAGTACAACATCAGCCATCAAAATACCATCATAAAACTGTTCCAGTTTTGAAACTTTTTTTTCAATGAACGATTCCAATTTTTCAGTCGCATCGAAATGAATTGATTTAATCTTAATATCCATAAAAATTCCTCCTTACTTTTTTGCTCTTGGATGAGCGTTATATACTTTTTTCAGCTCCTCGAATGTCACATGCGTATAGACCGAAGTCGAAGCCAGACTGCTATGCCCCAACAGATTCTTGACGGCGTTCATCTCCGCGCCGTCGTTCAACATGCTGGTAGCAAAGGTATGCCTTAAAACATGCGGACTTCGCTTTGACAAAGTCGGAATATCAGACAATTTCTTCTTCACTATATAATAAACGATAGCGGACGATACGGGCCGACCGTCTTTACGGACAAAAAACGACGAACTGCTCGTCGCAATTTCTCTCGCGCGTACATTATCATAATATACAATCATTTCTTTAAGACGTTCCGCAAAAGGTATCAGCCGCTGTTTGTTACGTTTTCCCGTCACCTTAAGCAACATGGCGTCCAAATCCACATCAGCGTTTTTGATGCCGACAAGTTCCGAACAGCGAATGCCCGTTTCGTACAACATCTCAACCACAAGCCTGTCGCGGACGTCCCCGAAACCGGCATTACGGTTTTCATCGTCAAGAATCCGCTCCATTTCTTTTTCCTTTACGAAATAAGGCAGTGATTTCGCCTTTTTGGGACCTGAAAGATACGCAAACGGATGTTTCACCACAATCTTCCGGCGAATAAGATATTTGAAGAATGACTGTAATGCGCTTAATTTACGGTTGACCGAAGCGGAAGACAATGGCCGTTCCATCAGTTCCATCATCCACCGGCGAACGATATCGGAATCGATTCTTTCCAGATCAAAAGATTCTCCTTCCAATATTTCCTTCTCACCGATAAATGAGGTAAACTGCAACAAGTCATTCGTATATGCGATAAGTGTATGATCAGAATAATTCCGTTCATACTGCAGATAATCTATAAACATACTCACATAATTCTCCATACCACATTCATTAAGATGCAACGAATGTAAGCACTCTTTTCGGAAAAAACAAATAAAACGGTATTTTTTTTTCGCCGATCAATTCTCAGTCTCTTGCAGCTGCTTTACATAGATAGCATGAATACGCTGTTTTCTCTTTTTTACGGAAGGTTTAACAAAAGCTTGACGACTTCTAAGCTCTTTAACAACTCCTGTTTTCTCAAACTTTCTTTTAAACTTTTTCAAGGCTCTTTCTATATTTTCGCCTTCTTTTAATGGAACTACGATCATAAATTAATTTTTAAATTGTATTGTTTTTTGTATCATATTCTTATTTTTTTCGAGTTTTCGAGCCGCAAAATTACTGATTGTTTTTTTACTAACAAAATTTTAATCAATATTTTTCCGAATTTTCTGCCAATTTTTCTGTTAATTCTTTTTTGAGGCGTTATTTGCAGGTTGAAAACGGGCAAAAGCAATCGTGTCTCAAAAAAAAGAATTAAACGAACAGAGCATATTACTGGTTTGCCTCGTCGTTTTTCTCCTCCCTGTGTGGGCGAATATGGTTGGAGCGTTCCACCAGCGTATTGAGTTCGTTCGGCAATATTTGAATGTTTCCCATCTCGGTAATCCAACAATTCATTTCCGGTTCTTTTCAAAAAATCTTTTTTCGAATAGCAAAAGTAGATTTTTTTTGAACAACAAAAAAAAATAGATAATTGATTACTAATTAATTATTTATGCTTAACTTTGTAGTATCATATAAATGATGATTTGTGAGCTGTGATGATGACGAATGACACTATAATGGCTATTATTTCTATATTTATGCGGAAATATTTCAATAAACACAAATTGACGGTCTTGGCAACAGTTTTGATCCTGATGCTATTGGAATGTCGGACCATTCCCTCCGGTTATATTCATGAAAAAGACATATTGAGATAATGATATATAAAGGAGAAGCAATTTATTTTTATGCCGACCGGTTTGGCAACAAAATACTTCCGATAATTCCGAGAAACGCTCCAAACAGTTATAAGGTAGCGAAACCGTTTAGTTGTGGCCTGGCACGGATCATGGATAAAGAAGGCAAATGGAAATATATTGATGTGGAGGGGCATGTTGTGATAGATGCATCCGAATATGACATGTGCTGGAGTTTTGAAGAGACGACACTTCCATCAGGCGGAGGGTTGACAGAGTTGGCTTATGTAAACGAAGGATATGATATGAAAATCTTCGGAGGCCTTACAAATGAGGAATCTAACGGGAAATACGGTTTAATCAATACGAAAGGATTGTATTGCCTGTTGAATATGATGTAATTTATGGTACAAGCGAAGCGCCATACGATAAGATCTGGTGGATAAAAAAGGATCGTATTTTATGATAACCGATGAGGACATTGGGGATTTTGATAATCCTTTCGGACAAAGCCCTGCAAGGGACTACAAGGACGGACGCGAAGTGCGGGACATTTCTCTTTCTACCGGCATTGTGTCCCGTTAGGACATCGAAAAAACCGTTCTATCCTGTTTTTATTCTTAATTCTTAATTGATTTAAAAATCCTCATTGCCGGCTTCCCGGTTTTTATCCCTCATTTATTTTTCATTACTAAGTTTTATTGTCCGGTAATTTTTCGGTGACATACCCGTATGCCGTTTGAAATAGCGGCAGAAATAAGATTCATTCGGGAAATTCAGGCGGTACGAAATTTCCGAAATCGTTAATTTCGGAGATTGCAGGAGGATTTTTATTTCCATTGTAAA
>JAISYY010000165.1 GCA_031269635.1 Tannerella sp.
GTGAATGATATCCTGAAGCAGGACAATGATTATAGCGATGAATTTTTACGTCTTAAAAATGTATATGATGAATATATCAGTGAAAAAGTACGTATCCAGTCAAGTAACCAGTTTAAGACAAGACTGTTTCAGTCGCTGCCTTTTGCCGTGATCGGCGTGGCCGGGATCGTTCTCGGCTTTATGGGGCATGCAAATAAAAGCGTATTTATATTTAGTTTCATATTAGCCGTCTGTGCGCCGACGATAGGAATATATTTCGGGGCACGCCAGGCCGCAAAAATACCGGCGCAGTTGCAACATCTTGCTAATCAGTTTAAAATAGATTACGTATGTCCGAAATGCGGTACGTTTTTGGGAGAGATTCCCTGGGAGTCGTTGAGTAATAAAAAGCGCTGTCCGGTATCTTCCTGCAGGGCAAAATGGGTTCGTTCCTGATTAATTCCGGATTCGTACATGAAAAACTGGAATTTGTACAATATCTCCATGACTTTGTCCGTTATTAAGAAAATGTGATATGCAAACCATATCATATTTGTGTGAATCTTAATATATTTGCAACAGAATATTAATTATAACAGGTATGAAAGATGAATATACATTCGTTACATTAGATAACGATATGGTTACTACGGGCGATGCCGTTTTTGTCGATATTGATGATACGGTTAATACGGATATGGATTTTGTACAAATAGATGATTCATTCGATGTTGATTTTCAGGTCGACGGAGTTGTGGACGACAGTTCCGATTTCATTACAATGGATGATATGGACATGATCAATGATTTTGATATTGATTCCTATTCATCTGATATAAGTGAAGCTGATGTATCAATCATCTTATGATTTCTATTAAATGCCCGCATTGTAAAGTCGGACTTAAAGTTGATGAAACGAAAATACCGAAAGGTATCGTATCCTTTAAATGTCCGAAATGCAAACGGGAAATACCCATATCTTATTTGGAACAAAAGATTGGGGGTGGCTCTGATACTGAGACGACGCTTGTGGTTTTGCCGAAACTGAAAAAAGAAGGAATAGGACGTCTCACCGTTCTTCCGGATGTCGGTACACCTCAACAGGAATTTCAGTTAAACGAAGGGATTGCAGTAGTGGGTCGTAGGGCGAAAGTCTCTACGGCCTCTGTTTGTATACAGACAGATGATAAGACAATGAGTCGCAGTCATCTGCGTATTGAAGTTAAAAAGAATCCGAAAGGCGGGTATTTTCATTGCCTTTCGGACAATAACAGTAAAAATAATACGTTATATAATGGAAAATGTATTGGAAGCGGCGATATCGTAGTGTTGAAGGACAATGATGAAATTGTTATGGGGCGTACGATCGTTCGTTTTAATGAATAAATCCATTTTGACCATGAATATAACAATAGAAAGACCGTTTGCTGCAACAGAAAAAGGCGGACGTAACAACAATGAAGATTTCATCTATCCGTTATCGGAGTTGGCTAATTCCGGTGAACGCCTTTTTATGGTGTGCGACGGCGTAGGCGGAGCTGAAAAAGGCGAAGTCGCCAGCGCACTTGCCTGTGATTCGTTCAAGACTTTTTTTAATACCTTTTTTGAAGGCGGAGACCCTTCCGAAGAATTTATAAACAAAGCCGTTCTTTATACGGAATCCCGTTTCGATGAATATGTCAAACAGCATCCTGAAGCAAAAGGTATGGCGACGACATTGACGTTTTTATATGTTGGCGTTTCGGGTATTACCATTGCGCATATAGGAGACAGCCGGATATACCACATTCGTGACGGCAAAATTATTTATGTAACGGAAGATCATTCGCTCGTCAATTCGTGGATACAATTAGGGATGATGACGAAAGAAGAAGCCGCCGTTCATCCGCAGAAAAATGTCATAACAAGAGCCGTTATGGGGTCGGGACATTCGGTCGGCGCGGATGTGAAGCTCATTACGGATATACAGCCGGGCGACCGTTTCCTGATGTGTACGGACGGAGTTACCGAATGTTTTACGGATGAAAAGATTGAACGCCTCTTTTCGCACGGACTGAATGTGGAATCTCTTAAAAATATGATTGTAGAATATTGTACGGACGAAGCGAAAGATAATTTTTCCTTTTATATATTACCCGTTCAGAACGTACAAAAAGCAGCCGGATATAAACAGTATATCCTTTCCCTCTTTTATACTTTGGCATAAAGATCCGGTTTTTTTTGATGAAAAAAAATGAGACTGGGCTGCGTTTCGGAACCAAAGGCCGCTTTCGGGACGGGGGTAATTAAAAAATAAATAAGTTTATTTTGTATTCCTCTTAACTTACACTATCTTTGTGCGAAATTAATAGTATACGGAAAGTATTTATGAATTTACCTGACGGATATTTTTTACAGAACAGGAAATACCAGCTTACACATACCATAGGGCAGGGTGGTTTTGGCATAACGTATTTAGGCGTATGGAATACGGTAGTAAAAGGTGGGCTTGGTGCAATGAAAACGAAAGTGCCGGTCTGTATTAAAGAATATTTCTTTAAAGACTATTGCTATCGCGACAGGGATTCGTATGCCGTAAAAGTTCACTCCGCAACGGGAGAGAGGCTGTTTGATAAATTCAAGGAAAAGTTAATAAAAGAAGCCAATATTCTTTCGGAAGTGCATCATCCACATATTGTGAATGTACTGGAAGTATTTGAAGAAAACAATACGGCCTATATCATTATGGAATATATAAAAGGATGTTCCCTTAAGTATATGCTTGATAAAGAGGGCGTATTGTCCGAAAACAGGTTGCTCCGATATGTCCATCAGATAGGAAACGCCCTTGATTTTGTGCATGATAAAAATATCGTACATCTGGATATCAAACCCAGTAATATCCTTATTGATAAGGATGACAATGCGCGTCTTATTGATTTCGGGGTAAGTAAGCGGTATGATATTGAAGAACGGGTGACAAGCACTACGACCCTTACCCTGTCGAAAGGTTTTGCTGCTATTGAGCAGTATGACGATGAGGGTACGCAAACGTTTTCCCCTTGTCCCGATATTTATTCTCTGGGAGCGACGATGTATAATCTTCTGACGGGAGTTATACCTGTCGAATCCATATTGCGGGCAACCAAACAGATGCTTCCCCCGTCATCTTATAACGCGAATATTACGAAAAAAACCGAAAAGGCTATTCTTAAAGCCATGGAGGTGAAACCCGAAGACCGTTTTCAGGTAGTGAAAGAAATGCTTGCTTCGCTGGATATTCCGCCTTATGAATTTTCGGAAAATAACCTGGTCGAAACGAAACAGGCAACCGAAGATGAACTTACGGAAGCGATTAATGCACGTTCATCGTTAAAATCAGGCGATGATGATGACGGAACGGTTGTGTTACCTGCTTCTGCCGGCGATAAACAGCAGGGAAGCGTCCCCTATCCGAAGAGGAAAATAGAAAAACGGCTTCTTTTGGCTGTTGTTATCCTGTGTTTTGCATTTTTGGGATATGCCGTGTATAGTTATTTTACGGATGTCACCATTTCGCGAGATTTTATTTCGGGAATCAATATGCCTGGAGAGAATGACGGCACATTGGATTCCGTACCCGGTACATCGGATGATAACGGTTTGGGTGCTGTTTCCGGCGAATCTGTGCAGGATACGCTTCAGGAGCCGGAAAATACCGCACAACAGATACAATCTTCCGCCAATGATGATGTTTCGACGACGCCGGAAATCAATTCCGGTTCAAATCACACCTCGGTACCGAATCCGGAAACCAATCCCGGCCGGCACGTGACATCTAATACAAAACCGGAAGTGACGTCGTCTCAGCCAACGGGAAATTCCGCCGTAGAAACCGTACCCGAAAATGCGGCAAAAATGGAAAAAGAATACAGCGATCTCATTGCTTCGGCGAAAGTCAAAATGAGGAACAGTAATTATAAAGGGGCGCATGCCGATTTAATGACGGCTGTCAATATAAAAACAACCGAAGAGGCGATTGAACTGATACACCAGTGCAAGGAGGAAGAAGAAAAAATAAAAATAAAGGAACGCTTATCTAAATATCAGGTATTAAATACGATTGATTTCGGAAACCTGAAAATTGTCAGGCACTTGGAAACCATGCTTTTCGGAGCAATAAATGAAAAAGGAGAAGAACGTATACCGTGCAAATATATTGGTGTGGATCAATCAATTAATGGCCGCGCATTTTTGCGTAAGGATCACCTGTATGATGTTTATAATGAAAAAGGGGTATGTATCGCGACGGCTTTGGTACGATATGATTAGTGTTAAGTTTGTTATCTTCTCCTTTGCAGGAGTGATCCGGTTGTAATTATTTAATTAATAGCGTCTTTGACAGGGTGCCTCATCAGAGATTTGTGTTTTTGTTTTAATTTTTTTATGTTTTATTTCTTTCTTATCATTTAATCTTTTATCTTTGTACCTCAAAAATCTTTTTTGAAAGAAGACAGAGAGAGACATGAAACGAGCAAAAATAATGGTTGTGTTGCTGCTTGTAACATTAGTTGTAACAGCACAAAGACGGACGGAATATAACAGACTTGGGGACGAAGCTATGGAACACCGTGATTTTAGCATCGCTAAAATCTATTATGAAGAAGGCATTCCAAGTTGTGATTCCTACAGCATAGATAAATTGACTTTTATCTGGCTGGAGGACGAGTCAATGCGTATAACCATGCGTAACGTGATGAGCCGGTGTATGGAATGTCTGATAAACCGGGCTACCGAATTGAAAGATACGGCAAGCATGAACAAACTTATTCTGTATTACACGGAAGGTATCGGAATTAATAAAAATGAAGCAAAAGTTGAATATTGGAAAGATCAACGGGATTTGTTGCGTCATGTATCCGTGACAACGACGACAAACAGGCCGCCCCGCGAGAAAGTAAAAATGAAATTTTTTGCGGGTTATTCGGCATCTTATTATGCTCCTTATGGTCTTACGGTGGGTGGAGCAGGGCGGACAGTCGGCTGGTACCTGCGTTTTCGTACGAATATGTCGTTTCAGGATTATGCAGCAAATGTCAAGGGGGAAGGAGATGATATGAGATTTGTAGAAAGTGTAGACGTTATTCCCAAAACGACAGGAGAATATAAGAATAATTTGTGGATTGGAACCGGAGGTATCGTGATTAAAGCGATGCCGTCGTTTTATATATCCGTAGGCGCCGGCTACTGTAATCGGGAGTCTCTGTATAAAGTTGAGAAAATCGGTGTTACTGTCGCAAATTCTCAAGGTATGATCTGGACTAAAGATATTGATAAAAAATACACTTTTAACGGTTTGGCTTTGGATTTGGATGCTACATTTCGAATGGGGAAAATGCTATATGGTTCGATAGGTTGCAGTATGCTGAATTTTGAGTACGCATCCGCAAATGCCGGTATTGGTGTGTTTTTTTAAACAAAAAAGAAAATGAAAAGATTACTACGTATTAATATTTTGACATTTGTTTTTTCCGCACTGCTGTTTTCCGGTTGTATTGAAGATTCGAAAATAGACCCGGGCGTTAAGGGTGCAGGCAAGCCCATATTCAAGGGAGGGGCTTCATTTGTAAGTAAAACGGCTTCATCAATTGAAGTGGAGGCAGAGATTGAAAAAGAGAATGGCTCTAAAATAACCGAACGCGGTTTTTGCTACGGAAGATCGTCTTCTCCTACAATAGAAAATGATGACACGATTCGTGATGCCGGGATTGGTATAGGGACTTATAAATTGAAAATAGAGGGGTTAACGCATGATTCGGAATACTTTATTCGTCCGTATGCGAGAAATGAACTGGGCGTCGAGTATGGAACAGAACTTTGCGAATTGACAAACATCGGGTTAGGCTCTGTCGTTACGTTGAAACCGGAAGACGCAAACGTATTGGCCGGCAAAGCATTAGTGGGAGGTGAAATAAAATCTGCCGGAGAAGGCGAGATGAAGAGACGCGGCGTTTATTATTCCATGACGCCCGATTTGGCCGTTAAGGATTCGGTTGAGAGTACGGATGAAACGGATACTTATTCATGCCGGCTTACAAATCTTACGGCTTCTGAAAAATATTATATCCGGGCGTATGCCGAAAATACGTATGGCCTGTTTGTGGGGGGGATTGATTCGTTTTTGACAAGGGACGG
>JAISYY010000343.1 GCA_031269635.1 Tannerella sp.
TCAGCGTGCTGGATTCAAAGACATTTGAGGCGCGCCCCGTACAAAATGCGGTTAACGCCTTGCAGGGCGCTATGCCCGGGTTGAATATTACGACATCCGGGGTAGCCGGTACGTTGGACAGCCAGAAAGGCATCGAAATCAGGGGGGTAGGTACCATAGGCTCCGGATCGAACGGCGCTCCGCTGATTTTAATCGACGGCATGGAAGGTAACTTGAATACCATTAACCCGCAGGATATCGAGAGCATTTCCGTCTTGAAAGATGCTGCTTCATCGTCCATTTACGGCTCCCGTGCTCCTTTCGGCGTCGTACTGGTTACGACCAAAAGCGGTAAGGAAAACAAAAACGTTATTAACTATAACAACAGTTTTCGTCTCAATACTCCTATCAACATGCCGCGGTTGCAAAACTCCTGGGAGTATGTCAATTATTACGGAGATGCCTATAAAAACACCGGCAGCGGCGCCATCTTCTATACGGAACTGGAACGCAAGCATGTAAAGGATTATTTCGAAGGAAAACCCTTTGACGGCATCGGAGAATTTGACCCGCTGAAAACATTGATCGCACCCGGCGAAGCCGGTTACCGGGGCAACGCAGGTAAATGGGATTATGACCATGTATTCGGCAACACGGACTGGATAAAAGAATACTACAAGGAATGGACGCCGGCACAGGAGCATAATTTGAGCTTAAGCGGGGGTACCTCGAAATTCACATATTATATTTCGGGAAACATCATGTCGCAGGACGGTTCCCTGCGTTACGGAACGGAAAATTACAAACGTTATTCCCTCTATGTGAAAGTATCTTCCCAAATTACAAACTATTTGAAATTAGATGCTTTCTCCCGCCTCACACGGAACGAATACAAACGTCCGGCCATCTTGACGGAAAGCCTGTTTGATGACATTCTGCGCCGCTGCCGTCCCGTACGCGCCATTTACGACCCGAATGGATTACGGATGAGCGACAACAATTACATCGACGCTTTCGAGAACGGGGGGCGCAGGCTGACGGGAAAGGATGAAATAGCCAACCAGTTGAAAGCGACGCTCACGCCTTTAAAGGATTGGAACATCATCGCAGAGTTCAACACCAAAATAAATCATGATGACAACCATATTGATTCAAAAATCTTTTACACCTATATGCCCGATGGGGTAACCAAGTTCAGATCTGCCATAAGTCCCGCGGCAAGCCTCGTGCAGGAAAATTTCTACAAATCAACGTACATTAATCCTACTGTATACAGTAATTATAATTTCAGCATATCGGACAATCACCTGTACCTGATGGCCGGATTTCAGGCGGAATCGTTCACGCAGAAAAATGCGCTTGCCCAGCGTGCCAATATGATTACACCGGACTTGCCGGTTCTTAACCTGACGACTTCAACGGATATCAGCCAGATAAGGATTGAAGGTGCGTACGGCGACTGGCGGACGGTCGGTTTTTTCGGGCGTGTCAACTACGACTACATGAATAAATATCTTTTGGAAATCAACGCCCGTTACGACGGAACTTCACGCTTCCGCAGCGATAAGCGCTGGGTCTGGACGCCTTCCGCTTCGGCCGGATGGAACATTGCCGAAGAATCCTTCTTTAGACCGTTGCGATCGTATATTGACCTGCTGAAACCAAGGATTTCGTATGGTATTCTGGCCAATCAGAACACCAGCAACTGGTATCCTACTTATTCCACCGTCGGTATCAACACCGCCGGAACATGGCTGGTTAACGGACAAAAGCCGATAGAAGCCACACGTCCGGAACTGGTATCCTCCTTTCTTACCTGGGAAAAAGTCAAAACAACAAACATCGGGGTGGACTGGGTGGCTCTTAACCAGCGTTTGACGGGTACGTTCGAGTATTATGTGCGAAATACTATCGACATGGTAGGCCCCGGCATCGAACTGCCGGCCACACTGGGTATTGCCGTACCCAATACGAATAATCTGGACTTGAAAACGTATGGCGTGGAAATTCAAGTTGGGTGGCGGGACAGAATAAAAGACTTTCAGTACGGGGTATCCTTGAATGTAGCGGATTCCCGGACAAAGATCCTGCGCTATCCCAATCCTACCGGCAACTTAGACAGGTATATCGAGGGCGAATTCATGAACAATATCTATGGCTATCAGACGATCGGCATAGCGAAGACGCAAGAGGAAATGAATGCCCACCTGGCTTCCCTGCCCAACGGAGGGCAAAGTAAGGTCGGCAGCAACTGGGGCGCCGGGGACATTATGTATGCGGACATGAACGGAGACGGGCAGATCAGCAACGGTTCCAACACGATCAATGATTACGGCGACTTCTCTATCATCGGCAATTCGACCCCTCGTTTCCGGACAGGTTTTAATGTGGATTTGGCATGGAAGGGGATCGATTTTCAGATGTTCTGGCAGGGAGTGTTGAAACGGGACTATTATTTTGGCACCAATTCATTGATGTTCTGGGGAGTGACCACCAACGGCGAATGGTTTTCTTCATCGCTGAAAGAACATTTGGATTATTTCAGGGACGATCCCGAACATCCTTTAGGGCAAAACCTTGATTCCTATTACCCGCGTCCGGTCATGTTAAACGGTAAAAACCGGATAAAACAGTCCCGTTATTTGCAGAATGCAGCTTATATGAGGTTGAAAAATCTTCAGATAGGTTATACGATCCCGAAGCAAATCACGAACAAGGCCGGTATTTCCAATCTGCGAATATTCTTCTCGGGGGAAAATCTGATGACCCTGACAAAACTCAGGATTCTTGATCCGGAAATCGCCGGCATAGGCCGGAATGACGGAACGTCCTATCCGCTGGTTGCAATCTATTCATTTGGTTTAAGTGTTACTTTATAAAAACAGTTTACGATGAAAACAAACGTATATTTACAAACAGTAAAGGTTTTTGCTCTGGGGGCGATTGCCTTCTTTTCAACATCCTGCAATGAGTTTCTGGACATTGTTCCTCCCTCTTCGGTTTCCCCGGAAATGTATTTCAAAACGGATGATCAACTGGCATCCTATGTTATTGCCTATTATATCGGCGTATTAAACAACGATGAAACAGGAGGACGTTTCCCCGGTTATGAAGAGTCATCAACGACACTCTATTATGACGATAAAGCTACTGATAACGGATTGTTTAAAAACGCCGCCAACAACCGGTATTTAATCAATGGAATGTCCGGCGAATGGCTGGTCGGCAGTTCCGGTGGGAAATGGATATTTAACAATATCTATAATTTGAATTATTTCCTCCGGGTGGCGAACGAGAATTTCAATTCCGGGCAGATTGCGGGGAGCGCCGAGAACATTAAGCATTATATCGGAGAAGGTTATTTTCTGCGGGCGCAGGAATATTTTTACCGCTTGAGGACGTTAGGCGACTTCCCGATTATAACCACTCCATTGCCGGACATCAAGGACAGCCTGGTATTTCATTCCCGCCGCAGTCCGAGGAATGAAGTCGCGCGGTTTATCCTTAGCGATCTGGACCAGGCTATCAGTTATTTGAAAGACGTCTCGCCGGGCGGGAAAACGCGCATCTCTAAAAATACGGCCTTGCTTTTGAAAGCCCGTGTAGCGCTTTTTGAAGCGACCTGGGAGAAATATCATGCCGGTACGGCTTTGGTGCCCAACGGGGCGGGATGGCCGGGTAAAAGCAAAGATTACAATGCGAATTATCAGTTCCCGGGCGGAAGTATTGAAAATGAAATCAATTACTTCCTGGATCAGGCAATGGACGCTTCGGCGAAAGTAGCCGACGCCGTTGCGCTCGTAAATAATAACAACGTCATCCGCGAACAACTGTCCGACCCCACGAATCCATATTATGACATGTTTGCCTGCGTCGATCCGTCGGCATATTCCGAAGTGATTTTATGCCGCAATTTCCGTAAGGATGTCTCCATGCATATATATAATTCCAATCTTGTAGGCGGTGGAAGTTACGGGCATACCAAACAGTTGGAAAAAGCGTTCCTGATGCAAAACGGATTACCCATCTATGCTTCGAATAGCGGCTATAAGGGTGACGACCGTATCCAGGACACCAAAACGGATAGGGATTGGCGGTGGAGGCTGTTTATGAAAGCGCCGGGCGAAGTCCGGAAAGTGGAAAATGTTTCGGTCGTGGAA
Source organism: Tannerella sp. (assembly GCA_031269635.1). GTDB lineage: Bacteria > Bacteroidota > Bacteroidia > Bacteroidales > Tannerellaceae > Tannerella. The sequence goes on from JAISYY010000343.1 coordinate 4,140, forward strand.
TATTTTCCCGATGCTCCGGCAATTCTCACCAACGACGCCCGTCAATCCACTTCTACCGGCTATCTGCAGGGAAAAGGTTATTCCTTAGACGCCGTCATGGGCGCCCTCATTGGCAACGATGTGACGACCCTGATTATATTCCGCGCTGCGGAAGCCTACCTGACTTATCTCGAAGCCTCGTATCTGAAGACGGGGACGATAGATTCCAAAGCCGACAGATACTGGCGGGCGTTGCGGGAACGGAGTGGCGTCGACCCGGACTGGCAAAAGACCGTCGCGGCTACGGATATGGAAACCGAAGGCTTGAATGACTGGGGCGCTTATTCAAAAGGCCAGTTGGTCGATCCGACCCTCTATAACATCCGCCGCGAACGCCGCTGCGAATTTATAGGCGAAGGCTATCGCCCGGATGATTTACTCCGCTGGCGGGCAATGGATCAGCTGAACGGCTATCAAATTGAAGGCTGTAAACTTTGGGGGCCGCTGCAACATGAATACAAGGAAGGCGAACTGGCATACCTGCCTGCAACAAGCCCTACGGTATCCTCTCCGGCTTTAAGCGAATATCTCCGCCCGTTACAAATCGTTCAGACCAATAACTTTTACAACGGATTTTATTTCACGCAGGCTCATTACCTGCATCCGATAGCGGTGAACCATTTCCTGATATCCTCTTCCGACGGCGTATCGGTGGATACTTCACCTATCTATCAGAATCCCGGTTGGCCGATCAATGCCGGTGGCGGCGCAAAAGATTGAATGTCCCCCGGCCTGCGCATCGGGAAAGCGCTTGTGGACATGAAATTTGTGAAAATAAGTTGACGGACGTGCGATTCCCTGCGCAGAGATTTTTTTCCTGCGCAGGGAATTTTGCATCCCTGCGCAGGAGATTTACTCATGTTACAAACCTTCGGCGGCACACAAATAATGACCATTGCCGAATTTGTATATCCTGATTGAGATGAATGTACTTGAATTTATGAAAGAAAGTATTTCTTTTCTTGTGTTGTATCTTGGGAAGAAAGTTGTATCTTTGTAGCATTGTAAAAACATATAAAGAATACAGTTTCGTTTCGGAAAAAGTCTTTTCCCGTCCACGCTTAAAGCGTATTTTCTTGGTAAAAAGAACTGTTCGAGGGCTTGGCTATTGCCGGATTGGAGACGGAATGGATAGAATATCCGGCTCTTCATATTGACTTTGTATGTTATGGTAATGAAAGCACATTTAAATTAGAA
>JAISYY010000360.1 GCA_031269635.1 Tannerella sp.
GGGACAAGCTTTATGCCGAACGTGTCGTCTACCGCACGGCTGACGGTTTCGGCAAATGCGGCGATTTCACGGCCGGTAGCGCCGCCGTGGTTCACAATCACCAAGGCTTGTTTTTCATAAACGCCTACAGGGCCTTGCCTCTTGCCTTTGAAGCCGCATTTCTCGACAAGCCATCCGGCGGGCGTTTTCACGCGGTCATCCGGCAAAGGATAGGACGGCATTTCGGGGAACTGCTCTTTCAACGCCCTGAACTGTACGCCGGGGATGACCGGATTCACAAAAAAACTGCCTGCATTGCCAAGCTCCTCCGGTTCGGGTAATTTATCGCGGCGTATACGGATAACGGCGTCCCTGACTGCCTGCAACGACACGCCGCCGCCGCGCCCCGGCAGTGCGCTACGCAAACCGCCGTAATCAAGTTTATATTCAGGTTGCTTTTGCAAACGCAGATTTACGCATGTCACAATATAAGGGTCGTGATTATCCTCCTTAAAAAAGCTATGCCGGTAACGGTATTGACATTCGTCGCCGGTGAAGACACGTTTTTCAAAAGTCAATTGATTATACGTTTCGACCGTTTCGACCACATCCTTTATTTCCATGCCGTAGGCCCCGATGTTCTGCACGGCCGCCGCTCCCGTTTCGCCCGGTATGTGCGAGAGGTTCTCTACCCCACCCCACCCTTTCGATACGGCATAAGCGACCACATCATCCCAGCGTTCCGCCGCGCCTGCACGGAGCAATACCGACCTGGACGATTCTTCCGCCACGGAAATACCTTTTATCGCAGAATGGAGTATGATCCCGTTGAAATCATTTATAAATAAAAGATTACTCCCCTCACCGATATGCAGCGAGATACATTCCCGGAAATATTCGTCCCTCAATATCCTGACCAGTTCCGCTTCGTTTTCATACTCCATAAACCAACGCGTTTTGGCCGGGATATGAAACGTATTATGATGTTCCAATGAATAATTTTGTTCAATGCGCACGGCTGTTTACTTTAGATTACGGATTACGGACGAAAAGGACGTGAAAAAAGAGGTCGTCCGGAATTACCGGACAACCCCCCTTCCCTTTGGTTATTATGGCAATCTTTCCCCAAATAGTTCAATACTTGCGTTCCAGCAGCCAGACATCCTGGAAATTGGGAGCATATTTCGATTTGAGGGCATCACGGCTCCTGGCAGCATCGGCCTTGCTGTCGAAACTTGCCACGATGACGCGCAACATTCCGAAGTCATTTTCCGCAACTACCGGCCGGTAGCCTTCATCAATCATACGCTCTTTCAGGGCATAGGCATTCGTCCTGTTCTTAAAGCTTCCGATTACGACGGAATATCTCTTAAGGTTGGCTTCTTCTTCGCCCGTTGCAGGTTTAACTTTTTCCTGTTTGACCGATTCATACGAGACTGTCTCCGACGTCAATACTTCGGTTTCATCATCATCCACCTCTTTTTCTTCCGCCTCCCAATTATTACCGTCATTTGACTTAGCCTGTTCATAAGCCGTCTTGTAAGCGCTGCTTTTTGATTTACAGGATCCCAGCAGAAACACACAGCATATCGCTGTTCCGAATAACAAAATCTTTTTCATTTTCGTCTATTTTATGTAAATTTGATTGCAAAGGTAATTATTTTTATTATTAATATCCAAAAATTTTGGTGATTATTTCAATTCCCTGATACGTATATTACGAAACTTTAAGGCTGAGCCATGGCCCAGGAATCCGATATGGCCTGATTTGTTAAACAATCCGGGGTGATCTCTCTTGTCCGGTGTGCCGTTTTTTGTCGCCTCTTTGATATCGCCGTCAAGGATCACCGTGCCGTTAAGCGTAACGCGGATATGCGTCCCGTCGGCCATAATCTCCTGGACATTCCATTCGCCCGCAGGCTTGAGGTATCCGCGTTTTGCCGGGATAATGCCGTAAATGGAGCCATGATACTGATACGCCTGCAAGTCCTTATAAACGGGATGTTCACTGTCAAGAACCTGAATCTCCATACCCAAATAAGCAGCGTCGCCTTCGAGCGGCGTGCGTATGCCCACTCCGTTGTTGGCAGCAGGGGTCAATTGAAATTCAAAACGGTAAATGAAATTGGAATATTCCTTTTTTGTATACAGGTTGCCTCCGAACTTCGTATCAACCGGAAGGGAGATACAGCCATCCTCCAGCCTGTAATCAACCAAGTTGCCCGTCCATTCGTGCATATTTGTCCCGTCAAAAAGGATTTTGAATCCTGCCTTCTTTTCCTCTGCCGAAAGTTGATAAGGCTCCGGGCGTTCCAGTTCCCGTACATATATATTACGGTAATACACCTTACTGCCATGCGCTTGAAGTTCTATCTGTTCGACCGGAGGAATGGGCTGCGAACGGTCCCAGTAGTTCTCCATGATCACATTATCGACGACAAGCTCACCGTTCAATTTGACGGTCACACGGTCGCCGGTCATTTTTATGTAAAACGTATTCCATTCCCCCAGCCTGTTATCCGCCACCTTAAGCGGCTTACTTTGATTGACGGCATTATTGTACAAACCGCCGGAGCCAACCTGCGCACCGACATTCACGCGCGACGTATCCCAGATCTGCACTTGGGGCGTTCCGCGCAGATAGATGCCGGCATCGGCCTCCGGGCCTGCCGGGTCAAGTTTCCAGTCGACATACATTTCAAAATCGCCATACTGCTTTTCCGTGCAAATATTATCGCCTTTACCATTAAACACAAGCTCGCCGCCGACAACCGACCAACCCGCACGCATCACCTCATCGGCTTTCGCCTGTGCACTTTTCAACGCAGCCGGTTTCATTTTAGCACGCTGAACGGGATCGGCCACCAGTCCCTTCCATCCGGTCAGGTCTTTTCCGTTGAACAGGGCGACAAACCCCGCTTCCTGCGGCATCTCATCCAGATGCTTGCGGATAGCCTGGCGCTGATAATCCGCATCCGGATTATTCAAGGCTGCCGCCGCACGGTTCAGCAAATCCGCCACATTCTTTCCGGCAAACGCCTTATTGGCCAGGGCAATATTCATTACCGCCTGCGCTGCATTTTCCTTCAACGCGTTGCTGTCAAGAAATTCTCCCGCATACAGCAGCGCCAGGTAAGTTCCGGTTTTCCCTATACTTTTCAGTATCCTGTTTTTCTGTTCGTCCGTCTTTGCCGCTTCCATCGCCTTACGCAAAAATATCAAACGCTTATCGCCCGTCATTTGTCCGTCCGAAGCGAGCGTGATATAAGAATCGAGCGCACGCTGGGAATAACCGGAAGCGTCCCGGCAAATACCATACAGCGATTCTTCCACCTCAAAACCTTTCCACGAAAGCAATGCATCGAACGCCTCATCTTTGGCATAGCCGCGTTCTTCATTAAATCCCCTGACGATAGTCTCCAGCGCACTTTCATCTCCTGCGGATGACAACACGGGATAATACAAATACTTCTTCGCGTCGCCGGCCTGTAACATCCGGCGTGTAATCATTTCGGTCCGCGCAACCGGCGAGCCGGACGACAGCGCCGAAACGACAGCCTGCTGCAACGGCTTCACAAACGACGGTTCGGATGTCTCCAACAGGCCGCACAGGATAATCAGATCTTTTTCCGAAACAACATCTTTCAATACATTATATGCCGTCGCCTTTACTTCCGGCGAGGTGCTTTTCGTCTGCTCAAGCGCCGTATTGAAATATGCGTTAGCTTTGCGCAAGGCAAGCAGTTCCAACGCCGCCTGCCTTCCCTTATCCGGCGCCGTTCCCGCCATTTTCGCCAGGGAGGGCGAAATATCACCCTTAAAAGAAGAAAGTACACGCTTCGCCAATGCAATGGTCCGTTCATCCTCGCTTTTCAGCAATCCGACAAGCGCCGGGATGGCGTCCTTATCTTCTATCCCGGAAAGAGCGCATGCGGCCGCCTGTTTCACTTCAAAATCAGGATTGTCCAATTGTTGTATCAACGTCTGGACAGCCGTTTTTTCAATACCGGTTTCGAGCGTCTTAAGGATTTCCCTTTTTGCAGGATTTTGCGCTTCGCTTCCAATCCAGTTCAGGATGTCTGTCTTTTCCTCGTTTCCTGCTTTCGGCAACGTCTTGAACAGTTCGACATACATCGTTTTGTCCGCAGAACAGGAAGCATACCTCAACGCGGCATTCCGATACGATACATCCGGATCTTTCAATGCCGTTTTAAGCGTTTTTATTTTATCAGCCTGCGTCAGGAGTATAACCTCAAGCGCAGCAATACGCATTTGCGCCGCACCGGCTTTCGTCGCATTTTTCAGAAGATTCCGGGCAGCCGAAGCTGCTTCTTTCGTGTCACCCTGTTCGTAAACCCGCTTTATCAACTGTATATACGCATCCGCCGCGCCTGTCGGCTCATATTTATACCCTACTTCGGCCACACTCGCCGCCAAATCCGGCAGTGACGCCTTGCGTCCGGTTCTGCCCAGCGTTTTCAGAACGACTGCCTTCGTCTTCAGATCGTCCGTCTGCAACATGGGTTTCAGTAAATCATCGGCTCCTTCTACCGGCAAGACGTCGCCCAATGCCTGGATAATATTACGCTGCGCTTCGGGAGTGCGGGCGGTACGCCTCATCAAAGCCATCTGTAACGCTTTAGCCGCAGCCTCGCCGCCAATAGCGGCAATCGTACATGCGGAAGGGCTGCTTAACGCATCGTCCGTTAGATAGCCGGTCAACTTGCTTATGCTTGCTTCCGAACCGATTACCGATAATTGACGTATAAGAAAAGCCTTCGCCTCATTTTCTTCCGTTGCATCAAGAACGTCAAGAAAAGCCTGCTCCGCTTTACTTTTCAACGCTTCATCGCCGGAAGCATAAAAGGCCAGTCCGCTTAAAGCATATTCAGCGGCTGAATTACCGCCCTTACCGGGAGATGCGATCATACCCGCAAGATTCCTGACGCCCTCTGCCCCCGTGGAACAAAGTTCTTTCATCAGTTCATTATACTTCGCCTGCCCGGTAGCCGGAAGCTGAGCCAATACATCTGCTACGATCGTAGCGCTCGTACGATTCGCCGGAGTCTGCGCCGTTGCCATGCCGGAACATAATATAAAGGCGCTAAATAATATCTTAAAAATATTCTGTTTCATAATTATTATATTAGTAAATTCTGTCATGCTATTTAGATATTCCAGGGAGCTCTCGCCGGTTGATCTATCAGGCTGTTGGCCGCGTCGTCATTGACAAATTGCAGTTTCACAGGGTCAAATTCAAGCGTACGGTTCAACCGGAGCGCAATGGCGCCCATATTAACAATCGTAGCAGAGCGAAAACCGTTCCGCTCATTAAGGGCAAACGGCCGACGTGTCCTTACACATTCCATAAAATCAACCTGTTGTTGTTCAGGCTCCGGATAATCAGCCAATTTTTTCTCCCATCCGGGTATATCACAAACAAAATTCTTATAGACATTCCCTTTCGGGCCGGAAATATAAGGCGTGCCGGGATTGCCGTAATCGCCACCCCACAACACAATCCGGCATCCGTCTTCATACGTATAGGTGATCGACCGCCACGTGCCGACGGCATCATGATGCTGCTGCGGCGCATCCACTTCTACTTTCACCGGACTGGTGTCATCTTTCCCCAACAGATACTGGACCGGATCAATATAATGCTGTCCCATATCGCCAAGTCCACCGCCGTCATAATCCCAGTATCCCCGGAAAGTCCCGTGTGTGCGATGCGCGTTGTACGGTTTGTAAGGCGCAGGCCCGAGCCACAGATCATAATCCAGTTCCGGCGGTACCGGTTCGGGAACTAACGACTCCTTCCCTACCCAATAAAATTTCCAGTCAAAACCCGTATGAGTGCTGATTGTGACTTTAAGCGGCCAGCCCAACATTCCGCTTTGCACAAGTTTCTTCAGCGGTTTTACCGTAGTACCGAGGCCATAAAAAGTATCCGCAAAGCGGAACCACGTATTCAGGCGGAATATGTTCCCATACCGATTAACAGCCTCCGTCACACGTTTCCCTTCGCCAATCGTACGGGTCATCGGTTTTTCGCACCAGATATCCTTTCCCGCCTTAGCCGCTTCGACTGACATGATACCATGCCAATGCGGCGGAGTCGCTATATGTACGATATCAACATTCGGATCAAGAATCAGGTCCCTGAAATCATGATATTCCGCAACCTTTTCCGGCACGAGCGCCTGCCCCAATGCAAGATGCTTTTTATCGACATCGCATATAGCCACAAGGCGCGTACCGCCATAGTTCAAGTGTCCGCGTCCCATACCGCCGACACCAATAATCCCTTTCGTTAACTGGTCACTTGGGGCTAAAAAACCTCTGCCGAGCACCCGGCGCGGCACAACGGTAAACAAGGCAAGCCCTCCCATCGTCTTAATAAAATCTCTTCTGTTCGTTTTCATGCATTATGTA
>JAISYY010000362.1 GCA_031269635.1 Tannerella sp.
CTCAAAGCGCTCGAGGAACCCGATATTAACTATATTTCTATAAAAATATCAGGAATCTACGCCCGGATACACCCGTTAAGTTACGAACAGAACAAAAAAGAACTTTGCAACATGGTAGCTGCCATCTACCGGAAAGCCATGGAACAAACCTTTACCGGCTACGAAGGGAGCAGACATGCCCGGTTTGTAAACTTGGACATGGAAGAATATAAAGATACGTACCTGACAATGGACGTCTTCATCGAAGTGTTGAGCCGCCCCGAGTTTAAAAGTTACAGCGCCGGGATCGTCATCCAGGCTTATCTCCCCGATTCGGAGGGATTGCAGAGGCGGTTACTCGATTTTGCCACAGCGCGTGTGGCAGGCGGGGGCGCTCCGCTGAAAATGCGGTTAGTGAAAGGCGCTAACCTGCAAATGGAAAGCGTCGTCTCGTCGTTGCGGGGATGGGAAAACCCGGTGTATCGCTCGAAAGTTGAAGTAGATGCCAATTACCTGCATCTGCTTGACATCGCCTTGCAGCCCGAAAACGCAAAAGCCTGTCACGTCGGCGTAGCCTCGCACAATTATTTCAGCATCGCGTATGCACACTTGCTGGCGGAGAAAAACGGCGTTTCGGAATACGTGACATTTGAAATGTTGGAAGGAATGGCGAACAACCTGCCCCGCGTCATGCGCAAACTGCGCAAACAGATCATACTTTACACCCCGGTTGTCAAGGCCGGTCACTTCCTCAACGCGATATCCTATCTGGTACGCCGCTTAGATGAAAATACGGGAAAAGATAATTTCCTCCGTTATACTTTCAATCTGAAACTTGACGGTCCCCACTGGAACTTCCTCGCGGAACAGTTCCAGGAAGCCTGTAAACGGAAAGACAGCGTACGCACTGCGCCATTCCGCACACAGGACAGGACGAAAGCGCCCGTCCCCACCTCCGGTACTGATACATTTTCCAACGAACCGGATACAGACCTGGATTTGCCGCAAAACCGCCGGTGGGCGCTGGATGTACTTGCAAAATGGGAGACAGCCGTGAACAAATCGAATTTTACCGTTCCCGTCCGGATCGGCGACCGTGAGATAACGACGGACAGGAAAAAAATATACTACGACCGCAGCCGTAACATGGAAGTTAGCGTTTGCGAAGCCTGTTTATCCTCCCTCGAACATGTCAAGGCGATCATTGACCTGGCGGAAAAAGACGCTTCCGGCTGGCGCCAGACGACCGTCGACGAACGGAATGAAATACTTCACCGTACAGCAGACCGCCTGAACGCTAAACGGGGCGACCTAATCGGCTGCATGGCCGCCATCACGGGCAAAACGTTCATGGATGGTGATGTGGAAGTCTCCGAAGCGGTTGATTTCTGCCGTTATTACCCACTAACGATGAAAGCGTTCGACAAACTGCCAACGGTATCTCACGCACCGAAAGGAATCATCCTCGTTATCCCGCCATGGAATTTCCCACTGGCAATCCCGGCAGGAGGGACATCGGCGGCGCTTGCGGGAGGTAACACGGTCATACTTAAACCGGCATCCGTAGCCCTGCCGGTTGCATGGGAGTTTGCCAAATGCTTCTGGGATGCAGGCGTTCCCCGGGATGCACTGCAGATAGTCTGTCCCGCAGACCGCGATTCGCTTGCCTTCCTGACGGCTCACCCCTCCGTCAGGCACGTGATATTGACCGGCGGAACGGATACGGCTTTCCGCCTGTTGAAGAATAGTCCCAAAACACCCCTCTCCGCCGAAACGGGCGGGAAGAATACGATTATCGTAACCGGTGCGGCCGATCGGGATCATGCGATATTGAGCATCGTATCGTCGGCTTTCGGCAATGCCGGTCAGAAATGTTCCGCATGTTCGCTGCTGTTGCTGGATAGAAAGACGTATCATGACGAGGCGTTCAAAACCAAACTGAAAGACGCCGTAATGAGCATACGCACCGGAAGCGTCTGGGATACGGAGAATATCGTAGGCCCCATGATTGACAACAACAATGAAAAACTGCTCCACGCCATTGAGCATCTTGAACCCGGCGAATCATGGCTTGTAGCGCCCGTATTTGTTGATGAAAAGAAATATATCCTGAAACCGACCGTCAAATGGGGAGTGAAACCGGAGAGTTATACCTTCAAAAACGAGCTTTTTGCCCCGCTCTTGTCAGTCGTTTGCATAGACAACCTGGAACAGGGCATCGAATATGCCAATTCATCGGAATATGGCTTGACGGCAGGATTGCAAAGCCTGGATGAAGCGGAACGCCGGTTATGGCGCGACCGTATAGAGGCCGGGAACCTGTATATTAACCGTGGTATAACGGGAGCGATTGTCCGCCGTCAGCCCTTTGGCGGAATGAAACGTTCGGCGTTCGGGGGAGGTATCAAAGCCGGTGGTCCGAATTATGTTTCCTGTTTTGTACAACTGACGGAAAACGAATTGCCCGGCGCTTCGGCCATCTCGCCGTTTAGCGAATACATCCCTGATGCGAAGGGCCGGAACCGTGTGAATTATGCTGCGGAAAGCCTGGCAAAGGCATGGCGGGATGAATTTTCGCAGGAAAAAGACGTCAGCCATATTTACGGTGAAGAAAATATATTCCGCTATTTGCCGTTGAAATCCGTCGGCTTCCGCGTGGAAGAAAAAGATTCCCCGGCTGATGTGCTGATCGTGCTACTTGCTGCCGGCATGGCCGGAACGCCGCTTACCATAAGTATCTCCGGCGATGACCCGAAAATACGGACGATAACGTTTGCTGCGGCAAAACTGCCGGGAATGCAGGTCAAAATACAGACGGTAGATGCCTTTGCGGACGAAATGGACACATACGAACGCATACGCACCTGTTCAGCCGATTTGCCGGATACATTATATAATAAAGCGGCAAAACATGGCAAGCATATAGCCAATAGCAAACCGCTTGCGGAAGGACGTCTGGAATTGCTTCATTATCTCAAAGAGCAAAGTATCGCATACGAATATCATCGTTACGGAAGTATTTTCGGCGAAAAAGAATAATTCCGGCTCGTAGCGCGTTGCCGTGTCGCCTCATGCGGTTTAAACAGTTTGCTATTTGTGTAAACTGCATATTTTTAACGAAATAACTCATGTCCGGAAGTGAAACAGGCGGTATATTTTTTCATATTATGGAGCGGCGAATTATAATTTATCTCATATATGAAATTATTTTTTTTAATTTGTCCGTTAATATATTTGTATAATTAAAAATTAATAGTATCTTTACGCGGATTTTGATGAAAAGCATAAGGTGTTAAAAATGTACCGGAAATCCGGAGATGGCCGGCATATTTTAATATCAGCCTCTTTAGACGGGATAGTTGTTTGTTATTATATAAATATTATGTTAAGGGAGCATACATTAGTTAAGGATCGATACTTGTTGCTGAAGATTTTAGGCAAAGGCGGATTTTCGGAAGTTTGGCTGGCGGATGACACATGGACGTCTACGCGAGTCGCTTTGAAGTTTTATGCTCCGGGTACAGGGCTTGATGATGAAGGAATACAGTTGTTCACTCATGAGTTTGCCCTGTTATCCGACTTGAATCACAGTAACCTCCTCAAGCCGTCTCATTATGACCATTATGAGAAGATGCCGTTTCTTGTATTGACCTATTGTGAAAACGGTTCGGCATTGAAACTCATTAACCGCGTGAATGAAGAAAAAGTATGGCATTTCATTCAGGACGTTTCGGCGGGCCTGCATTATCTACATTCATGCGATCCTCCGATCATCCACCAGGACATTAAACCGGATAATATCCTGATCGACAGGAGCGGTCGTTTCGTAATAACGGATTTCGGCATCAGTACGCGGGTACGGAACACACTGCGCAAGAGCGGAATCTCCGGATATACCACCGGCGGCGGCACGTGGGCCTATATGGCCCCCGAACGGTTCGGGTCGGACCCGGAGCCGGTTAAAGCCAGTGATGTTTATTCCTTAGGCGCTACTGTGTTCGAATTGCTGACGGGATACGTCCCATTTGGGGAGCATGGCGGATTATTGCAGAAGAACGGCGCCGATATCCCTAAAATAAAGGGAGATTATTCCCCTATGCTGAAAGAGATCGTCTATAAATGTTTGGCAATGAATACATGGGAGCGCCTGACCGCTTTTGAGTTAAGCAATTATGCCGAAAGTATGCTGCGGGGAAAAACGATAATAATAAAGGAAAAGGTAAGACCCAAAGGAGATGACGGTGGCGGAAGTGATGGTTCGAATAAGCTCATTATCGGATTGATTGCCGGAGTGTCGGCTATTGTTTTAATGGTCGCTACATTCTTTATCGTGTATAAGTTTCCCGGTGATGTGAATGTGAAACGGAGCAATGTGATAAGCCTGTATAATCATTATATTCACCAGGGAGACAGCCTTAATGATGCCGGCCGGAAGGATGATACTAATTTTGAAGTGATCTATGTGGACGCCCTGGAAAATTATCAAAAAGCGCTGTATACCGCAAAAGATCTGGACGATGATTTGTTAATGAATGACGCTCAGAAAAAAATTGACGATATGAAGAAGGTGATTTTAACGGCTTATGAAGAGTTTTTATTTAAAGCGGAGAAAATGAAAGAATATAATGCTCTTCCGGCAGCTGAAGCCTTTTCCGAAAGGGCGAATTATCTGAAAGAATTTGTAGATAAGGAACATAATAGTAAATAATTAATATAATATAAGTCATGAAAAAGATATATACATTATTGCTGCTTGTTTTGTTCGTGTTTGACGGTAACATTTGTGCGCAAAATCCCGTATGTGTGAATATTTATAATGAGGGTCTCGCATTAATGAATAAAAAGGATAAGGGAAGTTATCAGGAGGCTGTCAAGAAATTTGAAGCTGCCGGAATATGCGATGAAAAATTACTGGATGATTGCAAGAAAAAGATCAGCGAATGTAAAAAAGCAATCGAATCACTCTCGACGCCGCCTAAGTCTGCCGATAAGCCTTCGTCAACATCCACATCGCCGGCAACTACTAAGCCGTCGCCGGCGACTACCCCTGCAACTGTCCGGGTTTCCAAAAACAAAATACGGTTTCCCGAACAAGGAGGTGTTGAGAATATTTCCGTATCGGGCAACAACAACTGGACACTCTCGGATGATGTGACCTGGTGTGTCGCGGAACGGGGCGGAAATTCGATCGTAATTACTTGTGAACCCAATAAAACAACGCGTTCCAGAACGGCAATCATCGAAGTAAAGGGGAGTAATAACAAAATAACGGTCACCGTAGAACAAGTGGCGGCCAAAGAACAGTTAAGCGTCTTACCGGAAGCATTGACGCTCCCGGCAGAAGGAACGGAAGACATGATAACCGTTTATTCCAATACCTCGTGGAATGTCACAACGGCGTTGTCGTGGTGTCGTGTGGAAAAAGAAGATAATACGATAAAAGTGAAGGCCGATGCCAACGATTCGACAAAAGAACGTAAAGGGGATATTACGGTTAAGTCAGAAACGTTAACCCGGACGATAAGCGTGTCGCAGGGCGCCGGTAGAGAAGAAAAAAAGGTGGTACAGCCCGTACCGGAACCAAATGACGACAAGAAAAATGTCGAAACGAAAACGGGAACATCATCCGCCCGCGATGTATCTTCCGGACGCAATGTCCCATCCAACAGGCGATCTTCCGTTCGCGACGCCTCAGCACGTCGTAACGTCTCATCCGGGCGCGACGTCTCGTCAGATCGCGACGAATCATCACGTCGCGGTGCATATTCCGAAGGCAATACGCCTTCCGGAGGAGGCCGCGCCTCTTCCGAACGTGAATCCTCTTCCGGACGTAAAATTTCCTTTGGGATAATGGCGAACGCTTTAATGCCGAATTTCAGCGTCAAAGCGTCCGGTTTTACGGAAAGCGCCATTGATTACGGACATGGCAAAAACATAGAGAAACCCTCGTATTCTTCAAAAACAGGATTTAGCGGTGGCCTGGTCGCCGACATACGGATTCTGAAAAACGTCTATGTTCAGACCGGTTTGTATTATACGAACTTGGGCATTAAAAATGTAATATCGGGAGACTATGCCTATTCGCAGGAAAATTACACTTCCGCAACCTATCTCGAAGGGACAGGGCATGATAATTTCACGGAAGATTATACATTGAACTATCTCGAAATACCTGTTTTATTATCCTATCGAATTTCTCTTGCTAAAAAAACGAATCTGCAGATAAATGCCGGACCGTACATCGGATA
>JAISYY010000051.1 GCA_031269635.1 Tannerella sp.
TTAAAGGTACATTTCGGCTTGACGATTTCCCAGAGGTTTTTCCCCGGAAAGGATTTCCGGTAATTATAGGCCGAATCGCCCGACAGATACAGTTGGTAATGCCGTTCGAGCGAACATCCGCCCAGCGAAAGTTTACCAAGAGTGACATTTTCAATACCGGCGCCTTCCAGCAAATCGGGAAGATACTGCATGCCGTCGTCCGTAAAACTGTTTCCGATACCCAGTATCTTCAGCGAGGCCGGATTTTTCGGCAAAGGATTGTTTTTGAAATGAGGTATTTGTCCCTGCACTCCGGGATTCAAAAACAGCAAAAAAACGCATAAGAACAAGTGAATAAATCGTTTCATATTAAATTAATTATTGGTTTAGAGTATTCATTCCGTCTTGTCTGCATACAAGTAATCACCGCTTCGCAACTTCTTAAATGACTGTATTCCTCTTGGCAAATCCTTCATGACCGACAATTTTTTTTTTGCAAATATACAAATGTAGTTCACAATACGCAAGTAATTTTTTGCAATAATGAATGTAATAACACCGTCTATCAAAAAATACCATAAATGTGGTATTTCCTGAAGGATCATAACACCCTATCTTTGCAGCCGTAAATATTTAATTATTCGGTTATGTCGTTTATATGTTCAAAATTGATACGGAAAAAATTGATCCTTCTGCTTTTATTTGAGGCCGATCGATGTTTGACGTGTGTGTTTTCCGGTGATTAACAAGTTCTTAATTTATAATTTTTAAATATATCAAACAATGAAAAAAATAATTTTTAAAATAACATTCGCTTTCTCGTTCATATTCTTTTCCGGGGTTATTTTCGCTCAGGAAATACGCATAGAAGGCACAAAATTTGTATATCCAATCGTTGAAAAATGGCTTACGGAATATAAAAAGGAAAATCCAAAGTCTTCAATCAGTTTGGAAGTCGGCACGTCATCGCAAGATGAAAATATTTCGGATTTGTCGGTTATCGTCAATTCGGCTGCCGATGATAACGCCAACGGCGAAAAGGTGGTTTTCGTGGGGCGGTATGCGCTTTTGCCCGTCAGTAATGCACAGAACCCGTTGTTGGAAAAGGCAGCCAAGGGTTTAAAGAAAAGGGATTTGATTGATTTGGTTTTTGAAAAAGACGTACTGGAGGAAGATTTTGATCCTGACAAAAAATCCAAATATACGGCGACTATTTATTCCCGCAACAACGAATCGTCGACTACGCTGGCGCTGGCGGAATATTTCGGTCAAACGCCCGAAAGAATCAAAGGAAAGAAAATCCTGGGGGATGAAATCTACCTGGTTACCGCCGTACAAAAAGATGAAGAAGGCATTACATTCAACACGTTGAATTATGTGTTCGACCTGAAATCCAGACAACTGAAGTCCGGCATATCGTTCGTTCCGCTCCAGTTGAAATCGAAACAGAAGGAAGCTTTGGAGTCGGACAATATCGACAATTTGATTTCCCTGCTCGAAGAATCAAAAATAGAAACGATACCGGTCGAAAATTTCGGGTTGCAAATACCGAAAGAACATTTCAACAACGAAGATGTAGTGAAATTTGTAAAGTGGATTTTAAACCACGGGCAGCAATACAATCATGAATACGGTTTCCTGAATTTAGACAGCAAAACGCTCCTTTCTCAAAAAGAGCAGTTGGATAACAGCAAAACGTATTTGTCCTATACGAAAAATTATTGATAATTAGGAAGAAGTATCCCTTTATCCGGCCACATTCGGTTGCGTAAAGGGATACTTTGCTAAAAAAAATCTTTCGCTATGGTAAATTTATCTCAATTTTTTTCGTAAAATTGCGGGCGATTTATGCAAAATTTGTTTGCATCAAGAACCTAAATATTTTTAAAATGAAATTACATTGGCAAATACTTTTATCCTTAGCGCTTGGGGTTGTTTTTGGCATTTTAGTCCCTGAAACTACTCCTTACATTTCCTGGATTGGCGACCTGTTTATGAACGCATTAAGCATGTTGATCGTTCCGATTATCTTCTTTTCGATCGCCACCAGTATCTCCGGCATACAGGAAACGGGATCCGGTTTGAAAAAACTGGGATTCAGGACGATGGCGTATTACGTACTTACGATGGTCATCGCCATTTTCACCGGTTTATTCCTGGTCACCCTGATCGAACCGGGAAGTAATGTGCAAATTGGAGACGCCGTTGATTTACCCCACAGTGCGGAACAGCTTTCGACCAGGGATATTATCACCGGTTTCGTTCCGAAAAACATTTTTTATGCTTTTACGCAGAACTCCACGTTTCCGGTCATTCTGATCGCCATCCTGACGGGATTGTTTCTTCCGAAGATTTCGTCCGAAGGCAGGCGATCCCTGGTGGGTTTTTTCAAGGGCGGCCTGGAACTTACGTTACAAATCACCAAAACAGTCATCCGGCTTTCTCCTTTGGGCATTTTCGCCATTGTTGCCAGGCAATTCGGCATGACAGCTGACTTTTGGGCATTGATACAAACTATTTTGATGTACTTCCTGACGGTTTCGGCCGGACTGGCCATTCACATGTTCGTCTGGCTTCCGCTGCTGCTGCGGTTCGGTTATAACGTAAAGCCCTGGCTACACCTGAAAAATATGTCGACGGCTTTGATTACCGCTTTTTCGACGGCTTCGTCGGGCGCCACACTGCCCCTGACCCTGCATGCGGTGGAACACAAAGACGGCGTTTCCGCCAAAATCACGAATTTTACCATTCCCCTGGGCGCCGCCATCAACATGGACGGAACGGCATTGCTGGAATGTGTCGCCGTCATTTTCATTGCGCAGGCTTACGGGATAGATTTGTCTATCGTACAGCAAATATTGATTGTTTTCACTTCGCTGCTGTGCGCCATCGGTGCCGCCGGTATCCCGATGGCGGCTCTGGTGATGATGGCGCTGATATTGAATGTCGTCGGACTTCCGCTGGAAGGCATCGGCTTAATAATCGGCGTAGACCGTATCCTGGATATGATGCGTACAACGGTGAATGTTTACGGCGATACGTGTGTCGCCGTAATGGTCGCCAAGTCCGAAGGGGAAAAGCTTGCGATCGACAGGTAGAAGTCCGGATGAGTCAATGCGGGCGGAACGTTGCCTTCAAAATGTATCCTATGTATTTTATCCGGTGTACCGGATAGTTTATCCGGTGTACCGGATGCTTTATCCGGTGTACCGGATGCTTTGTCCGGTGTACCGGATGTTTTATCCGGTGTACCGGATGTTTTATCCGGTGTACCGGATGCTTTGTCCGGTGTACCGGATGCTTTGTCCGGTGTACCGGATGCTTTATCCGGTGTACCGGATGCTTTGTCCGGTGTACCGGATGCTTTACCCGGTGTACCGTGCATGTTATGCGGTGCACCCTGCGCATCCCGCAATATAACACGTGAATATATCTTTTATTATGAGATGCGAAACGATTACAGTTTGTTTATTTCGTATGCCTAAACATACGCAGGATGAATAATCCCCTGCATATCAAACGGAAGCGCAATGCAGGGAACAGTCCGGTCTCCCGGGTACGGCCGGAAATGGATACCCGTAAGACGGTCGGAATCCGGAGCCACCACTTCGTGTTTAGCCAGAGA
>JAISYY010000059.1 GCA_031269635.1 Tannerella sp.
CACCATACCGTTTGAAGGAAAAGATATGTTAACAAAAGAAGAAGCGATTCAAATAGCATTAAATGAACCGGGCAATTTAGCCACGGAATATGTATTGACACAGTACGATACTGATGGAAGCCCTGTCAAAGTCGGAGAAGAAAAATATACGGGTAAGGGTCAAGTATCCAAGATTTATCAGTGTCCATTTGGAGAATTTGAGTTGTGCCGGCATGTATATCAAAGCAGTGAAGGTGGCGCCACCTGTTGTCCCTTGGAACATGACACCCGCATCATAGTATGTTCGACGCCAAAATTTTCAAAAAGTGTAAGCAGCAAATACTCACAAAACAGTACTTTTCATTTTACAAAAATACTCCTTTTTATTCTGATTGTCAAATTTTTATAGCAGCATACTTTTTACATCACCACCGCCTTTTCAAACGTCAGTTTCGTGTTCGCGGTCAGACTATCTAATTACTAATGAATCGCTGGGGATGCTGTTGCCGGGATTGCCCGGAGATGGCTGTTCTATCACTTTACCGGCATCTTCCAGATATTCGATAAATAAATCCCATTCCGCTTTACGTTTTTGAGTATTGGCTTCACGTTGTTTGGCGGCATCCGCTTCCGATACTCCGAAATTTTCAACCCAGTCAAGACCGGGGAAACCGTCCATGAGATACAAACGTTCATTCAAATCGCCCCGCAGGATGAAAACCAAATCATTGATTACCTCACCTGACAGGATGAAAAGCGTATCATAGCCGACAGAGGCTGATTTAAACAGTTCCTTATCGTCGAGATAGAATGTCAGCGTACCGTTTTCGGTTCGTGAACGAAGCTGTTCGAACGTAAGGTTTGAAAAAATCAGTTCGCCTGTTGTCAGGTTAAACGACTTTATATCGCTTCCGTTAAAAACGACGGTATTGTCGCCGGAGCCGCTGTAAGTAGCCGCACCGGTTACTACTACCGACAATTCGCCACCCGTATTTTCGTCATCCGGCGACACATTGGCATCGTTGTTACACGCTGCAAGGAAAATAATCATCCCTGCTGTTGATAAAAATAATTTCATATTCATACTCTTCCTGTTTTTACATATAACGTTTATAATTCTTAACATTCAATGAAACGCCTGCTTGAAGACGGTGAACTTTTTCCTGAGTTCTCCGACGGCAGGTATGTGAACGTTGCAAAGATAAACATACTTTTTAATACGGCGCATATCACATTGGTTAAAAAAACACAATACAAGATATGACCCTCTTTACTGTATTCGATACTTCCGAACTATTCCAATTTATCCGTAATTACCTTTCCTCCTTTATTATGTTTGACGGATGCGGCTTGTGTAGCGTGTGGGTTTAAAAAGAAACATTATCCTGCAAATGAATGACAAACGCGGGCATCCGGCCTCACGGACGCCCGCCTAATCATCCTACCGTTCTTCGATGGGGGTGTAGGGGCGTTTGTCGTCGATAATGTTTTTGTATGCAGGGCGTATGATGCGTTTTCCGGCGAAGTTGAGTTCTTCGTTCCGGTGCGCCGTCCAGCCTACGATACGCGCCATGGCAAACAGCGGGGTGTATATTTCCTTCGGTAAACCAAGCATGTCGTAAACAAAGCCGGTGTAGAAGTCGACATTACTGGATACGTGTTTGCCGTTGTTTTTCACTCGGGCAAAGACATCGACGGCGCGTTCTTCCAGGAGTTCGAGGAACTCAAATTCGTCGCAGCGGCCTTTTTCCTTTGCCAGTTCACCGGCCAGTTCGCGAAGTAGCAGCGCCCGCGGGTCCGAGATGGTATATACGGCATGTCCGATACCGTATATCAGCCCGGTTTTGTTATACACTTCTTTATTGAGTATGCGCGTCAGGTAGCTGTCTATTTCGTCGACGTTCTTCCAGTCTTTGATGTTTTCTTTCAGATGTTCAAACATATCCGTCACCTGGATGTTTGCACCTCCGTGCAGCGGACCTTTGAGCGAACCTATCCCGGCAGCAATGGAGGAATAGATGTCGGTCATGGTTGACGACGTCACGCGGACGGTGAACGTCGAATTGTTACCGCCTCCGTGTTCGGCTTGCAATATCAGGAGCAGGTCGAGCATACGTGCGTCGAGTCCGGTATAATCGCGTTTCAGCATGTGGAGGAAATTCTCCGCCAGCGAAAGTTGATCGTGGGGATGACGTATATGCAGGGAGCGTTCCTTGTTGTGGTGACGTAACACATTGTACGCATAAGCGATAATCGCCGGAAAACGGGAAATCAGCTCTATGGACTGACGCATTTGATTGTCGCGTGACAGGTCATCCGGGTTTTCGTCGAAATTATACATTCCGAGAACGCTACGGGCTAAAATGTTCATCACGTTTGCACCGCGTAATTGAAGGATGCTCATCGTCGTTTCGTGTGTCAACGGCATATTCTCGTATATCAGTTCCTTGAACTGCTGCAATTCTTCCTTGTCGGGGAGGGCGCCCGAAAGAAGCAGGAAGGCGACTTCTTCAAACCCGAATCGCTTTTGCCGTATCACGCCGTGTACGATATCTTCGACGTCGTATCCCCGGTAATACAATTTGCCGGGAATCGGCTTTAGTTTCCCGTCGCCGGTGCGCTCGTATCCCACTACATTTCCTATGTTTGTCAGTCCTACCAGGACTCCGGATCCGTCTTCGTTGCGAAGACCACGTTTTACGCCGAATTTTTTGAATAACGAATTGTCTATTTTAGACGTGTTTTTAATCGTTTCGGCCAACTTGTACATTAAATATTCCTTTTTCATAGTCATTTTTTTTTACAGAATCACAAAATTTTCAAAATTTACATAGTTGACTATGCTCGATTCCTTCAATTCCTGATTCTTAATTTTTAATTCTTAATTCTTAATTTTCTCAGTCAGCGCATGCTGAAACTGAGTCGTTGAGAGTTTTTTCCCGTTTGGCATGAAAGATGACAAATCGGAAGTGGCATTTCCTTCGATGAAACATTGCTCCATTGCATGGATTATCAATTCGGAAGCTTTGTTCCAACGGATATAATCAAGCATCATCGCGGCAGACAGCAGGAGTGATGACGGGTTTGCGCAGTTTTCTCCTGCGATGTCGGGCGCGGTGCCGTGCGTCGCTTCAAAAATGGCATGTCCCGTAAGATAATTGATATTCGCCCCCGGCGAGATGCCGATACCGCCGACCATGGCAGCCAACTGGTCGGAAATATAATCGCCGTTGAGGTTGAGCGTTGCAATAACCGAATATTCTTCGGGTTTCAACAGGGTATTTTGCAGGAAAGCATCGGCAATCACATCCTTCACAATTATTTTCCCCGCTTTTTCTGCGCCGGTCAGCGCCTGTTTCGCCGCATCTTTCCCCTGCGCTTTCCTGATCCGTTCGTATTCGGCCAGGGTAAAAACAGCGCTGCCGAATTCTTCTTCCGCCACTTCGTATCCCCAGCGTTTGAAGCCGCCTTCGGTAAATTTCATGATGTTCCCTTTATGCACCAGTGTCACGCTCGGCAGGTGATTGTCGGAAGCGTACCGGATAGCGGAACGCACGAGGCGTTTGCTGCCTTCTTCCGATACGGGTTTCACGCCGAAGGCCGAACTTTCGGGAAAGCGGATTTTTGTGACGTTCATTTCGTTGCGTAAGAATTCGAGGAACTTTCCGGCTTCGGGCGTACCCTTTTCCCATTCGATTCCGGCGTAGATATCTTCGGTGTTTTCGCGGAAAACCGTCATATTTACTTTCCAAGGCTCTTTGAGGGGAGTGAAAACGCCGTTGAACCACCGGACAGGGCGCAGGCAGACGTAAAGGTCCAGCATCTGGCGCAGGGCGACGTTGATAGACCGGATACCGCCGCCGACCGGTGTCGTCAGCGGGCCTTTGATGCCGATGAGGTACTCATCGAACGTTTTTAATGTAGCGTCGGGAAGCCATTCCCCGCTTTCGCGGAACGATTTTTCCCCCGCCGTCACTTCTTTCCATATAACCGAACGGCTACCCCCGTACGCTTTAGCCACGGCCGCATCGACAATCGCCCGGCATACGGGCATTATTTCGCCGCCGATGCCGTCGCCGGTTATGAACGGTATCACAATGTTTTCGGGGACGGCTAATTTACCGTTTTGAATCTTTAATTTATTTTCTTCCATCATAGTTATTGTTTAATCAGCATTATAATTCAGGGCGGAGCCTGCTTTAAACCACTCAATCTGCATATCGTTATACGTATGGTTTGCGTAAAACGAATCATTTGTCCCGTCGGAATGTTCCAGAACGACCGTTAACGGTTTACCCGGCGTGAAATCCGTTAAGCCGGTTACGCTTATCCGGTCATCTTCGCGTACTTTTTCGTAATCGTCCGGGTTTGAGAACGTGACGGCAAGCATACCCTGTTTTTTCAGGTTTGTCTCGTGAATCCGCGCAAAGGATTTAGCCAGGATGACCTTTACGTTGAGGAACCGCGGTTCCATGGCCGCATGTTCGCGCGAAGAACCTTCCCCGTAATTATCTTCAGCTATCACAATGGACGATATCCCTTTTGATTTATAGTATTTCGCCACGGCCGAGACCGCGTCGCAAGAGCCTGTTTCCCTGTTCCGGACGTGGTTTGTTTCCCCGTTAAAGGCGTTGACGGCGCCCATGAGCAGGTTGCCGGAGATGTTTTCGAGATGTCCCCGGAAACGCAGCCATTGCCCGGCCATGGAGATATGGTCGGTCGTACATTTACCCTTTGTTTTGATTAAAAGCGGCATGTCCTTAAAATCTTTCCCGTCCCACGCCGGAAACGGTTGAAGCAGTTGCAGCCTTTGCGAACCGGGGGCGACGATCACCTTTTCCGTTTTGAAAGCAGGGGAAATAAACCCTTTCTCAATATCCGGGAAACCTTTCGGCGGAAATTTGTTCCCCGAAGGAGGGTCAAGCAGCACCCATTCCCCTGCATTATTCTTCAATTTGTCCTTCATCGGATTGAACGAAAGCGAGCCGGCGATAGCCAACGCCATCGTTATTTCGGGCGAGGCGACGAACGAATGGGTATTCGGGTTTCCGTCCGCGCGTTTGGCAAAATTGCGGTTGAAGGAATTTACAATCGTATTGGGGCGGGTATTATCGTCCGTGATGCGTTTCCACTGTCCGATACAAGGCCCGCAGGCGTTTGCCATTATTTTTGCGCCGGAATTTTCGATCCTCTTTACGGATTCCGTATGCGCGATCATGCCGGAGCCGGGGTTAACAATGAGCCGGCTTTGGATAGTCAGGTTTTTCTCTTTTACCTGAAGCGCCAGCGACGCAACCCGGTCTAAATCCTGGTAAGACGAGTTCGTACACGACCCGATCAGGCCGACCTCCACTTTATCGGGATAGTGCATCGTTTTCACTTTACCGGCCAGCCCGGAAATAGGCGTTGCCGCATCGGGCGTGAACGGGCCGTTTACGTAAGGCTCCAGCGACGACAAATCGATTTCCATTACGCGGTCGTAGAACTTCCCGGGGTCGGCGAGGACTTCGTCGTCCGCTTTCAGACAGTCCATCGCCATAGCAGCCTGTTGCGCGATATCGCTCCTGCCCGTAGCCAGGAGGTATTGTTTCATTTCCTCGTCGTAGGGAAAAACGGAAGACGTCGCGCCGATTTCGGCTCCCATATTACAAATCGTCGCTTTCCCGGTAGCCGATATGTTTTTTGCGCCTTCGCCGAAATATTCCACGACGGAGTTTGTGCCTCCTTTTACGGTAAGAATCCCGGCCAGTTTGAGGATGACATCTTTCGGAGAAGCCCATCCGGAAAGCCTGCCGGTGAGTTTGACGCCAATGATATGCGGCATTTTAAGTTCCCATTCCATGCCCGTCATGACATCCACCGCATCGGCGCCGCCCACCCCGATGGCAAGCATACCTAAGCCTCCCGCGTTCGGGGTATGCGAATCCGTTCCGATCATCATGCCGCCCGGAAAGGCATAATTTTCCAGCACCGTCTGGTGAATAATTCCCGCTCCCGGTTTCCAGAAAACGATGCCGTACTTATCGCAGGCGCTTTGCAGGAAATCATAAACTTCCCGGTTAGCCGTTTTTGCAGCATCCAAATCGTCTGCCGCGCCCGCATACGCCTGTATCAGGTGGTCGCAATGTACGGAAGCGGGGACGGCCGACTGTTTCTTGCCTGAAATCATGAACTGCAATATGGCCATTTGAGCCGTAGCATCCTGCATGGCGACCCGGTCGGGCCGGAAATTGGCATAATCTTTTCCTCTTGCGTACGTTTTTATCTCATGTTCGTCGTAGAAATGCGTAAATAATATTTTCTCGGTCAGTGTCAGCGGTTTTTTCATGACAGACCTGACTTTATTCGCCCGTTGTGAGAATGTCGTGTAATAGTTTAGTTTCATAATTTATTGTTATTTGATATAGTTACAAATTTGCATCGGCTGCAAAGTAATAAATATTTTTCAAAAAACAATCCAACACCCCCAATTTACATTGAATATTTTTGTTTTTTTATGAAATGCGTTATTCTACGACGGCGATTTTAGCGATTACTTTCCGGATATCGCCCTGCCCGATACCCGGTGCGTGCCCGTCTTCCGGGAAATATACGGCGAACTGTCCGGGATAGAGTTTTGTGTAAGTAGTGGGGAAGTCATGATAAAGAATGACATCTTTCTTTTCGTCATAAGGCTCCGAAATAATCATCAATCCGTCGCCGGCTTTCCAGCCGATTGATTCGACGCCTACGACGGGCGCCTGTATGTCAATATATTTTTTATGCGTTTCGAGTACGGCATCTTGCGGATCTTTGCCCCGCAAGCGTGTTATTGAAAAATAGAGGCGCGGGTCGCCGGTTTCGACTACGCCGTCTTTTAATTGTGAGAAATCGGTTTGTTTGATAAAATCAAAAGCTTTTTTGAAAAGGGGATGCAATGACTCATATTGCTGTGAGTTTATTAACGAATCTAATATCATAACGATTTGTTTTTAGTGATACATTAAATAGATACATTCACTTGATAAGTATGTAGAGATAACGGTTTTTGCGGTGCATTGTTGTAATCCCTTATGCAAAATAGTCACAAACATATATAAAAAAGGTGCGTCAAAAGCTTGTTTGAAGCACCTTTTGTTAAATTTACACGAAGCGGGGGACGCTTACATGCCGCTGAAATCCACGTCGTCGAACAGCAGGGAAGGAATCCGCCAGCTTGAGGTCAGGCGGGCGTCGTTGCCGGCTTCGACAAAGTTGTTCCATAACGAAATCATGTTGCCCGTGATATTCATTTCGCTTACGGGTTGCGTTGTTTTCCCGTTTTCGATAAGGAATCCTTCGATGCCGTAGGAGAAATCGCCCGTTGTCGGGTTGCAGTTTCCACCGTTGAAGCCTGTCACTAAGATACCCTTATGGACGGAGGCCACGAGGCCGTTCACGTCTTTCGCGCCGGGAGGCATCGTCAGTATGGAAGGCGAACCGACCGTTTGCGGCGTCTCAAGTTTGTTGGCGTAGTAGGTATCTATATAATAGGTATTCAGTACGCCTGCATCGAAGACGCTTATCTTCCGCGTTGCAATACCTTCGCTGTCGAAATAACGCGCCCCGGACGACCGGATAAGATGCGGTTCGTCGACGACCGTCATTTTGCCGCCGAACACTTTTTCCCCCTTCTTATTGATAAGGAACGAGTTCTTCTGCTGTATGGCCGAGCCGTTGATAGCGCTGATGACGGGCGACAGCAGGCGTGTCGAATTCATAAAATCGACCACCATCGGCATTTTTGCCGAATCCGTTTTCTTCTGGCCTAACTTGCTCAACGAACGTTCGAGCGCTTTCCGGCCTATCCCGTCTTTCTTCAGTTCGTCGTAGAATAAGGACGATTCATACCAGTATGAACTCGGACGGGCGTCGCCTTCGCCTTTTATGCTGGCTGTTCCCACGAGCGAGAAATAGGAGTTGGACGATTCGCCTTCAAACCCGTTGCTCGCCAGGCGGTAGCTGAAACTGTCGCTGTCGGAATAAGACGAGCCTGACGATACGATGCGGCTGTCTTTACCCATAATCTCGTCGCAGACCTTCATCGCGAGCGCCACCTTGCCATCCGGCTGTATGCTGTCGAACGCCTTATCGTAGAGCTGGAGGTCAGCGCCTCCGCCTTTATAATACAAGGAAGCGTCGGGCAAGGTACGCGCCTTGTCTTCCGCCAGGTAGCGGATGGAGTCGATACCGTTCCGGATGAACCGTTCAAGCTCCTTTTTATCGAGGCGGTTTGTCGATATGGAGCCGAAGCGTCCGTCAACGAAGAGCTGTATCGAGAGGCCGTTTTCGGTCGATTGTTGCAGGCTGTCAATCTTCATGTCGCGTATTTCGAACGAAGCGCTCGAATTGTTATAGAGACTCAGGCGCGCGTTCCGGCAGCCGTTTTTAAGGGCATATTCCATCGCCCACCGCGCCAATTCTTTCTGTTTATCTGTTATCATATTAACTTTCTCCTCCTACTGTAAGTTTACTGACTAACGCCGACGGCATCCCGAGCGTGACGGGGCATGACTGGCCGTCTTTGCCGCACGTCCACGAACTTTCGTCCATTTTGAAGTTTGAACCGATCATGGTAATATCGGCCAGCGCTTTCGGCCCGTTTCCTATAATATTTATATCCTTGATGGGCTGTGTAAGTTTCCCGTTCTCGATAAGGTAGCCGTTTTTGACGAAGAATGTAAAGTCGCCGGCGCCGATCTGCACCTGTCCGTTCGTGAAGTTCGACACATACACGCCGTTTTTCACGGAAGCGATGATTTCATCTTCGCTGTATTTCCCGGCCTCCATGTATGTGGCGCGCATGCGCGGTATGGGTATGCTGCGGAACGATTCGCGCCGTCCGTTGCCGGTCGGCGCGACGCCGTAGAACCCGGCGCTTATGCGGTCGTGCAGGTAACTTGTCAGCGTTCCTTCGCGGACGATGTACGTTTTCTGTCCTTCGACGCCTTCGTCGTCGATATTGACTGCCCCGCGGTTAAACGGGATGGTGCCGTCGTCGACGATATTGATGTTTGCATCGCAGACTTTCGTGTGCAACTTGTCGGCGAAGATCGACGTATTCTTCCGGTTGAAATCCGCTTCGAAAGCATGACCGATCGCTTCATGGAGCAATATGCCCGATCCCCCGGCTCCCATTACGACGGGCATTTCGCCGCCTTTAGGCTTGACGGAACGGAACAGGATGGCGGTCTTTTCGACGGCTTCGTTCACAAGCGTATCAATCAGTCCGTCGGAGAGGAACTCCGCACCCATGCGCAAAGCCCGCGACGAGTTGTTGCTTTCCGTCCGTTCGCCGTCAATCATGATGCACTGTGCGCCGATAACGGCCATCGGGCGGTAATCGTAGTAACACCGGCCTTCGGAGCTGCAGAACAGGATGTGCGAGGTACTGTCGTTAAACCAGGCCGCTACCTTTGCCACCCGTCCGTCCGCCGCAAATATTTTATCGTTAATTTTTTGCAGGTACGGCATTTTGGCATTTACGGCCACGTCTTCCCAGGCGGTTTTTATATCATACCTGCTGTTTTTCACCTTTACCTCCGTCAGGGCGGCAGGCGCCGGTGTGGCGCTGCCGTTTGCAATGCGCGCCGCCGTGCGTGCCGCATTAAGCATGTCTTCAAGCGTGACGTTTTCGACGTAAGCATATCCCGTCTGGTCGCCGGCGACGACCCTTACGCCCATTCCGAAATCAATATTCGAATACGTGCGGTTCACGGCGCCGTCCTGGAGGCTGATATTGTTCGAAAACGTATGTTCAAAAAACAAGTCGGCATAGTTACCCCCCTTTTCAAGCGCCGCCGCGAGCGTCCGGCGCAACAGGTTTTCGGTAACACCGAAATGATCCATGGCAAAACGCATCGCGGCCGAGTCGTCATTTCCCCCGTCCGTCGCGTTACCGCTAAACATTGCAGGCGCAGCTAATGACCCTAACATAAGCCCTCCCGCTTTAATAAACTCTCTCCGGTTAAATCCCATAGCTGTTGAATAAAAATAGTTTGTTTCATAGCGGCAAAGATAATGCAAGTTCCGGATAAAACAAAATAAAGTTGCTCCCGTGTCGGGAGGTGTCCTCCGTTATTTGACTGCGTCGATTTTCAATTCGGATTGTCGCACCGCGTAACTTACCCGGTGTTCACTTACTTCAGCGGCAGCAAGTCCACCGTTTTATAGTAAATCTCGGCGGCTTCGAGTTGCAGCAGTATTTTTCCTTCGGTCACGCTCAGGTTGTATGCCCGGTTCACCAGATGTCCGTTCACGTAATGTTCCGACTTGTCGTCGTAGCATATCACTTCGATGGTATTCCATTCCGGTACGGGATTTTCGAAGTTTGCCGAACGGACAATTCTCACCTGCGGGTCATTGCCGGCGTCTCTGTTCGGCGAGTCGGCGGTAGTTCCGCCTACCAGCCAGTAATCGCCGCAATCGCCTTCCTGAATCTGACATTCGATGGATACAGGCCACAGGATGTTTTTCGCCGTATCGGGAAAATGATACAAGACGCCGCTGTCACGCGGCCCGCCTTCACGCGGCGGGTATTTCTTTTCTCCCCAGCGGAACACGATTTTAAGGTAATAGTTCCGGTAAGAATCGTTTGTACAGATATAACCCATCGGTTCGCCGTTGAAATGCAGTGTACCGTCTTCTACCGGAAACTGCTTTTCCACATCGTTGTTCTTCCCGTACTTTTGGGTAAAGGTATACCAGCCGGACAAATCCCTGCCGTTGAACAGGGCAATCCATTCGACATTTCCGCCGGTAAGTTTCGTGAACGATACCTTTTCGGAATGATTTTGCAGTATTTCGGGGATTTCCTGCCGGACGCCGGCCGTTTCCTGCTTCTTTTGCGAACAGGCAAAAGTTAAAAAAATAAGTGCGCAGCCAATAATTTGATAGGATGTCATGATAAAAAAAGATTTTAATATATTTAATTCAATTTGATTATTTCGGAAGCAAAGATATGAAAATATTTTCCAAAAATTTTACTACTAACCGACAAATCTGAAAATTTGTCGGTACCGGTCTGTTCATCTATCTGATTTTTAGCGGTCTGATTTTTTATGGATACACTGCCGTCAACGTTAATGCCGGCATAGTTCCCCCCCCCTTTTTCAAGCGCCGCCGCGGGCGTCCGGCGCAACAGGTTTCCGGTAACACCGAAATGATCCATGGCAACACGCATCGCGGCCGAGGCGTCATTTCCCCCGCCCGTCGCGTCACCGCCAAACATCGCAGGCGCCTGACATAAGCCCTCCCGCTTTAATAAAATCTCTCCGGTTAAATGCCGCAGCTGTTGAATAAAAACAGTTTGTTTCATAGCGGTAAAGATAATGCAAGTCCCCGGATAAAACAACATAAAACGGCTCCTGCGTAAGGATGTTTCCTCCGTTATTCGTACATGAAAGTAAAAAAAATGACCTTTTTAATGCCAAAAATATAAAAAAACATAATTCTCTTGCAATAATTTTGTCAATATTCATTACAGTTAAGAAATATAACATATCTTTGCCCGTCAATAATGAAACAATTATGTTATTAAAATTAACGGCTTCCGAATATCCGCCCTTTCCACTCCGGGAAAACGGCAATAATCAGCCTTGCCACTCCGCCCGAATATATGGAGAGGGGAGGGAGGTAAGCCTTTCTATTTTAATTATTTACGCAATCATCCGGCGCTGCCTCTCCGCTATAAGCGGAAAAGATACGGCACTTTCGTCCGGTCAAACGGCGCCGCCGGCATCCACGCATACAACACATTATACATCCCTGCAATCCCCGGCACCCCTGCCGGAGTTTCTGCTTTTCCGCCGGAATGTGCGGGACGTTTGCCTTCTAACATCGCTTCGTCCCGCGAAGCGCCGGGACGCCGTCCGAAGCGTCGGATTTCATGTCGCCGTCTCCCGGAGGCGATCCGGAGCTTCGGATTCCATGAATAGGGGGATAAAAATGGTTGCATCGGCTTCGGATTCCATGAATCAGGGTATAAAAATGCTTTCCGAAGCGTCGAATTTCATGAATCAAGGTATAAAAACGCTTTCCGAAGCGTCGGATCCC
>JAISYY010000133.1 GCA_031269635.1 Tannerella sp.
AAACCTCACTGCCTGCAAGCAGGAAACATCCCACGCCGTAATCTTCAAAGTCAGGTACGTGGTCATAAGTGACCGGCTGTCCGTCTTTCGGTTCCTTTCCCGTGCCTTGTACATATCCGAGAAACCCGTTGTCATGAACGGCATCCTTGCATAGCGCATTCCAGGCTTTCGTTATCACCGGCAAATACGTCGCCCTGTCGAGTATTCCCTTATTGACGCCCCATGCCATTCCATAGACAAACAGCGAAGTGCCGGTTGTCTCCTTGCCGCCGTAATTGCCGGGATCGTGGAGGCTAACATTCCAGAACCCGTCTTCACGCTGACATTTGGCAAGCGCTTTGGTCATTTCGAGGAAATCGGCCATATAACCGGCGCGATGTTTCTCATTTCCGGGAAGTTCATTCAGGGTACGCACATAGGCGGCATATACCCAGCCGTTCCCGCGCGACCAGTAGCAATTTTTGCCGTTCGGCTCCCTGTAAGGGGGAATAAAAGCTTTATCACGCCACCATAAGCCGTCTTCCGGATTGAATAAACCGTTTCCCCCTTCCATGTTCCTGGTATGATGATACATATCCCACATCTTGTCAAAATATTGCTGCTCTCCCGTAAGATTCCCCATTTTCGCCAATACGGGCATTGCCATCTGAATGGCGTCAATCCACGTCCAGTCATCATTTTGGGGAGTATTCACAACCATGTCCATATTGGCGCGGACATTTTTCAGGATATTAGCATCCGGACAAAGCCTGTACAAATCGACATATACCTGGGCGCAACACTGGTTATCCGCATTACGGGTAGTATTTCCGTCACGAAAGCCCCATTTGTGGAACGCACTCCAGTTACAGGCATAATCATAATAATCGGAACGGGGGTATATGGAATACAACGCCATCAGGCCCTCATAATAGACCGCGCGCGTCCATATATTACTCGGACGTATTCTTCCGTGAAACGAAGGCAATGTATAGTCTTCATACTTCTTCATAAAATAATCATTCGCAAGAATAAGCGTCTTGAGCGTTTCCCTGCGGTCAGGAAGTAACTGGGCATTGATCGGGAACGAATTTAATGCAACACAGCTAATCATCAATAAAAGCAAACTGTTTTTCCTCATTGTGTAATGTCTTATATATAATTAAAAAATCAACATTTTAGCCGTCCAAAAGTATAAAACATTCCCTATTCATGCCAATGGAAAATCGTACAAACAACAAAAAAATAATACAAAAAACGGCAAAAACCCAACCGCCGGCAAGTCCTGAACAAATTTATATATTTTTGTATGATTCTTCATTTCCCGTAAGCCTTTATTTATGTTCTTTTGCGGCATATTGAAGTTTAAATCCAAACACATTATTTAAATTAATTATTTATGGAAAACAGTATGAAAAGAAAAAAATGTCCGGTTCGCGTCTTCTTGTCGCGACTGATGTTTACCGCCTTGCTTTCATTAGCGGCGCCGGTTGCTTTTGCCCAGGGTAAAACGTTAACCGGTGTTGTTATCGACGAAACCGGCGAGCCTGTTACGGGCGCCAATGTCGTGGTAGCCGGAACCACGAATGGTATTATAACGGATATTGACGGGAACTTCCGGTTATTTAATGTAGCTGAAAATGCCAAAATAAGGATCAGTTACATAGGATATATAACGCAGGAAATTTCTGTTGACGGGAAAACACACGTACAGGTTCAATTAGCAGAAGACACACAGGCCTTGGAAGAAGTTGTGGTTGTCGGGTACGGTGTCCGGCGGAAAAGCGATGTGACCGGGGCATTAGCCCGCGTAACGGCCGAGGAGCTTTCCGCCAGGCCGGTATCAAACGCATTTGAAGCATTACAGGGGAAAATAGCCGGTGTAGATATCACCTCCAACCAGCGTCCCGGAGAAGTGGGCAAGATCTTCATTCGCGGCAAACGCTCCCTGCCGAAAAACAGTGATGACGATTCCCTGAACGACCCTTTATATGTAGTCGACGGCGTCCCGTTAAATTCGGGGAGCATTGACGCGTTGAATCCGAGAGACATCGAGTCCGTTGACATCCTGAAAGACGCCTCCGCTACCGCCATTTACGGATCGCGGGGAGCGAACGGGGTTGTCCTGGTAACGACAAAACGCGGTAAAACGGGGGCTTTCCAGTTGAATTATTCCGGCGCCATGACGGTTGAAAATATTCATGACCTCGCTCCGTCCATGAACGCGGCCGATTACATCACCTGGCGCCGCTGGGCTTATCACAATTCGGCGCCGGAGATTTATTCGCCGGGCGACCAGCCGGTCAAAGAACAGGATCAAGCCTATTTTGAAGGCGACCGGACGGCTTTGGCGAACGTGATGAGAGGATGGGCGAGCGGTTCGTGGGACCCGTCGAAAGTATTAAATACGGACTGGACGGATTTCGTGACACAAACGGGTATCACGCACGAACATTCCATCAGCGCCTCCGGAGGCTCGGATGTGATGAAAACATTCGCGTCGTTCGGCTACCTGAACAACGAAGGCACGCAAAAAGGACAGGAATATCAGCGCTATAACGCCACCCTCAATGTGGACATCACACCCAAACCCTGGATTACGGTGGGAGGGTCGATCAATACATCGTGGGGATTGCAGGAATACGGTTACTCCCGCACGGGACAAGGCACCAGTTCCGGGCCGACGGAAATATACAGCGCAGCGAAAGGCATTGTTCAATACGCCGAACCTTATGACGAAAACGGCGATATTATATGGTATCCGGGAGGACAGGCTACCATATATACCATCATCGACGAGTGGAAAAAATCGAATGACAGCCGCCAGACATTCCGCGCTTTAGGCAGTTTCTACGCAAACCTTCATTTCGGAAAGATATGGGAACCGCTCGATGGCTTGAGTTATAAAATCAATTTCGGGCCTGATTACCGTTTCTACCGCCAGGGTAATTATATCGATTCGAGTTCTGCGGCGCGTCTCGGGGGCACCAGTTGGGCAAGGTGGCAATATGACCGCAAATTTTCATGGACGTTGGACAACCAGGTAAATTACAGCAAAACGCTAAAAGAACACCGGTTTGATGTAACGCTGCTTCAAACAGCCTCAAAATATAATAACGAAACGGCCTCCATGAGCGCTGAAAATATACCGAAGACAAGTTTTAAGTGGAACAATATGGGATCGGTCGACATCACATCCTCCGATGTCAAGGCAAGCATAGGCAGCGGTTTAAAAGAATCGTCCATGGCGTCCTATATGGCACGCCTCAATTACGCGTTCATGGATAAATACCTGCTTACCGCATCCGGGCGTTACGACGGCGCCTCCGTACTTGCGGAAGGCAATAAATGGCACTTCTTTCCCTCCGCCGCACTTGGCTGGCGCCTGGAACAGGAAGAATTTATCAAAAACCTCACCTGGATCAGCCAGTTGAAACTTCGTTTAGGGATTGGCGCCGTGGGTAATTCTGCCGTAGGCATTTACGAAACGATCGGGAACATACAGTCCTTCTATGTCCCGTTCGGCGGCTCGTCCAACGTACTGGCTTATGCGACAAACGAACCTTACTATACGAACAGCCAGGTATTAATGGCAAACCCCAAATTAAGCTGGGAAAAAACGACCCAGTACAATTACGGCGTCGATTTCGGATTTTTTAAAGGCAAGGTGAGCGGTGCACTCGACATTTATAACTCCAACACAAAAGACCTGCTGATGAGGATGACGATTCCGACCCTTACCGGTTATAACCAGACGTGGGCGAATGTCGGCGAAACAAAAAACTTCGGCGTTGAACTTTCCTTAAACCTCATCCCGGTACAAACCCACGACTTTATGTGGCATTCAAACCTTAACGCCGCTTACCAGAAAAATGAAGTCGTCACGCTGGCCAACGGGAAACAGGATATGCCGGACAACGGCTGGCTCATAGGGGAATCCATCAATATATACTATGGCTATGACAATGACGGCCTCTGGAAGGATTCCGATGCGGCGGAAATGGCTAAATTCAACGAAAACGGCTCCAAATTTGAAACCGGCATGGTAAAACCGGTCGACCAAAACGGCGACTATAAGATAGACGGTGACGACCGCGTCAGGTTAGGCGACAAAGATCCCCGCTGGGTTTTAGGCTGGAGCAATACGTTTACTTACAAAGGCATCGAACTGGCTGTCGAACTGTACGGGCGTATGGGGTATATGGTTTCCACCGGCGGCTTCGGGCAGCTGGGCATGTTTAACCAGGTGGAAATTGACTACTGGACGCCCTCAAACCCGGATGCAAAGTGGCAAAAGCCTATTTTCAGCACGGCAGGAGGCGATGCCCATTCGTCGCTGCTGGGATTCCAGGATGCCTCTTTCGTCAAATTCCGCAATGTTTCCCTGGGATATATCTTCCCGGCCGGACTTTGTCACCCAATCGGCATCGGCAGCCTGAAAATATACGGCCAGTTGAAAAATCCCGGCAGCCTCTATTCCTCCATTGATTTCCAGGATCTGGACATGGGCGCTTCTTACTACAACAGGGGGGTTACGGTCGGCTTACAGGTAGGATTCTGAAAGAAAATAGATTATTAACAATACCAAAATAAAAATCATTATGAAACAATTATATAGTAAGATAATCGCCTGCGCAATTACAGTTGCGGCCCTGTCGAGTTTTTCTTCCTGCGGAAACGATTTCCTGAAGGAAGAAGATACGACTTCCTATAATACGCAATACTTTGAAACGGAAGAAGGCATCATCTCCCTGGCAACGGCTTTATACGGGAATATACGCTGGCACTTCGGTTATGAATGGGCTTACGGCATCACGCTCTACGGTACGGACGAATTTACAAACGGCGCGGACTTGACAAGCGAGCCATGGAACACGTACGATTCGCGCCTTCAGGCGATAAACTGTACAACGGCCAACGGCGCAGCCAACAATAACTGCCCGCCGGTGGACGGCTTGTGGAACCAGATGTATTACGGGATAGCTACGGCAAACCTCCTTATTTCAAATGGGGATAAAATATCAAATGACGAGGTTCGCAACAAATGCCTCGGTGAAGCCTATTTCCTGCGCGGATACAATTATTACCGCTTATTCGCCCAGTATGGCGGCGTCGTGCTGCAGACCGAACCGGCTAAGGGGGTCGTCCGGAACTTTACCCGCGCAACGGAAGAGGAAACAATGGCCCAAATCATTGACGACCTCAATAATGCGTATAACCTGCTTCCGTCCGGCAAATGGCGCGGAACGGGCACGTGGACAAAATATTCGGCGGCTCATTTCCTGGCCAAAGCGCTTTTATTCCGCTGTTCCGAACGCAACAGCGGTTGGAACTCAAGTTTCGTTTCGGGCGATCTCGACCGTATCGTATCGTTATGCGACGAGGTGATTCAAGCCTGCCCGTTAACGCCGGATTATACCAAGCTGTATGCGGAATGGACCGGTATAGACTGCGAAAACGAAGGACTGGACGAAATCCTGATGTCATGCCAGCACAATGGGGATGCATCCACCACGGGCCGTTTCGGGAATCGTACCCACAGCTATTTCAACCCCCAGTTTTCTAATTTCAGTGCGAGCTTCGTGCGGCGCGGCACCTGGATCGGCGGCATGGACTTCCAGCGTTGCCGCCCGACGGAGTACAACTATTCCACGTACGATAATATCAACGACTCCCGCTTATGGAAATCGTTCAAAACGGTTTTTGGCTGCAATTCGATAGGCAACGCCGACAAAAACGCCTCCTTCGGCGATGCAGCCGTAAGTTTGGGCGACCAGGGGATTATATTCATCCTGAATAAAAAAAGCGATTCCCGTTTCGACGGGGAGCCTTACGGCAAATTCGGACGCCCGGGCGTTTCGGAGTTTGTCAGTCCGGAGACCGGCAAATGGGTGCCGAACGCATTCCCCCTGTTCCTTAACGGGAAATACGTGCTGAACACATACGGCGTAAGCGGCAACCCGGCTACGTCCAACGTCTTCTGCGGATTGAACAAGGTGGAAGACGGCACCCGCACGGCCGAACGAGGCGACTCCTACCGGGACGTTATTATGGCCCGCACAGGCGAAACGTTCCTCATAAAAGCGGAAGCCCAGGTCCGACAGGGGAAATACCAGGACGCAATCAATACGGTTAACCTGCTTCGTAAACGCGCGGAATGGAAAAACGGCGAAGACCGCGAATACTATACGGACGGCAGCATGGCTTACGTGAACAGCAGCCTTTATGCGACGGAGTCGAACAAAACAATGTATCATAATTCATTCATACAAAGGAATACATATTACCTGTCGACCGGCATCGAAAAGACCACCGCATCATCAACCCTCCAGATCGCCGGCCCGTCCCGGCTCCCGGAAGAAGATGAAACGATTCTTGCCACACTGGGCGTCAGCGGCGATAAAGACCGGATGATCCATTTCATCCTCAACGAACGGACGCGCGAACTGAACGGGGAATGGAACCGCTGGGAAGAATTAAGCCGTACGAAAACGCTCGTACAACGCGC
Organism: Tannerella sp.; assembly: GCA_031269635.1. Taxonomy (GTDB): domain Bacteria; phylum Bacteroidota; class Bacteroidia; order Bacteroidales; family Tannerellaceae; genus Tannerella. The sequence goes on from JAISYY010000133.1 coordinate 6,488, forward strand.
TAAAACATTCAACCCCGAAGCTGCGGCAAACGTCGCGGAAAAACATCTGCTGCGACCAATCCCGCAAACATTCATCGACGGCTTGCTGAACGAAGACGGCTCTAACCTGACCTCCGAACAGAAAGCTGCATTACAGAATCCCGGTTATTAAGCGCAAAAAAAAATTCTACACGTGGTGTATATTATAATGTAGAGACAGGGGGACATGCCCTGTCTCTGCATTACTTGAAAATTTAATGATTCGGCAATAAGCTCGACGGGGATATAATGCAGGTGCGGATAATATGGTTCGGGAATCCCCGGCATATCCCCACTGTTGACCTTGGATACGGGGCATATAACCATTCCGGCAATAACCCGCAATAAAGATATATATTAATGTACGGAACCGGGAAGCATATCATTCAACTATTATCCTACCTCACCGGCCACGATATTAAAGCTTACCTGTTTCCGTCCCGCGAAGACGCCCTTGCCGCGGACAATGAGCAGTGCGTTTCCCGGATGGTCGTTATACTTGAATAATACTTCGTAGTCGCGCGAGAAGACGAGTTCCCGGCCTTCGTAAGTCACCTGGGGCAGCAGGACGACGGGCTGGCCGCGCCAGGGCTGGTCGGGGATAAAAGCGACGACGGCCTGGCGGATGTCTGCCGTGCCGTGCGGGAGGTTGTGAACGCAGAAATACTTGATTTCCTCGTTGAGCCGGCGGATGAGTATCGCGGTGAGTGCGTCGCCGTTCACGAGCGTATAGGCTTCGATCCGGTTAATGACCTGCCGGTAGGCGTCTTCGACGCGCCGCCTCACCTCTTTCAGGCGTTGCGCCGGGCGTTCGGCGTGTTCGGCGCTACGCAGCAGGAACAGGCGCTCAAATTCGGCCTGCGTAGCTTCAATCTCCTTCACCCAATACTCCAGGTTCAGGCGTGTGACCTGCGGCGCGTAGGCGCCCCGCAAATCGGCCACGAGGATTTTGACCGCCCCCGATTCTTCCTCGTAAGCTTTCGCTACGATTCCGCCGCGAAAGGATTTCAGCCTGATCGTAAGCTTCCTGGCCGCATTGACCACATCGGGGTCGAAATGTTTGAGCATGGCCATGACAATGCGGTTCAACCCGATGAGGTAATCGTCGAGGCGCCGGTCGGCTTCGACAATTTGCCCCGTGTACTCGCTGGCCTTTACGGAATCGACTAACTGTCCCTCCAGCACGACCCACTCATAAAGCGCTGCCAACTGGACGGACACAATCGCAGCCGCTTCCGGGTTTGCCTCAAAGTTTTTTTTTACCAGCAGCATAAACTGGTAATGCGCTTCGTTACGCAGATGTTCAAAATGAAGTTTTAAAATCTCCATACGCATGTAGTATTAAATATTTTTCCTGTTCACAACTTCAAAAACATTTTCGATACAGTTATATAACAGCGCGAAGGTATGAAAAATATTTTAATATAAAAGCGCATCAGTGCGCTATTATAAATAATTATATATTTTAACAGCGCATTAATGCGCTACTATAAATAGTTATATATTTTAACAGCGCATCAATGCGCTATCATAAATAGTTATATATTTTAACAGCGCATCAATGCGCTACTATAAATAGATATATATTTTAACAGCGCATCAATGCGCTATTAAAAATAGTTATATATTTTAATAGCGTGTTCATTCGG
>JAISYY010000141.1 GCA_031269635.1 Tannerella sp.
GCAGTCATGACTTCGGAAAATACTCCTATCGACATTTTATCTATACCGGACAGCAGAATTTGATACAGCAAATCTTCCTTATTTTTAAAATAAGTGTATAGCAATCCTTTGGCAATACATATACTTTTGGCGATCTTGTCAATACTCGTATTCGCATATCCGTTTTCAGCGAAAAGCCGCAGTGCGACATCCATGATTAACTGCTTCTTTTCCAACTTAATGGCTTCGTTTTGTTCCTTTGTTCTCGGCATATTCTATTATATTTTCTGTTTATTTTTGACTGAACGGTCGGCCAAAGATAAAATGTTTTTTTTATATCTGCAAAATTTTTCTCAAAAAAAACAAATTCATATAGTGATGGAGTACATTCAAATTGTTGCGCCTGTTAAGCGGCTTTCACGGGCGGCTTTTTAAGGAAGTCGATGCCTTTCGCCCATTGCCTGTTCATGGAAATAACGCTCAGTCGCAGCATGTTTTTCACGCCGTCCGTACTTCAGCGCTGTCCGGAGAGTTTCATTCTTTTTTGTATGACCGTGCGATGCGCGGATTTGATGTCAACCGATTTCAAATTAATGGGTAAAACAATGGCTTCCCTGATTCATAAAAAGAATATTGAAACCATTTTTCTCGCAATGACGCTTTTTCTTGCGCACAATTAAAAAATATGCGCAATTTATCCGCAAAACTGTTAGAAATACGAAATCATTCATTACTTTTGCGACCGAAAAAAAATGAGCATGGATTTTTTTTATTTCAATTGTAAATATAAACCAAATAAAATTGATTATAGAATGTCTTTGAAAATTATTGTGCTGGCAAAACAGGTGCCGGACACGCGCAACGTGGGGAAAGACGCCATGAAAGAAGACGGTACCGTGAACCGCGCCGCTCTTCGTGCTATCTTTAACCCCGAAGATTTAAACGCCCTTGAACAGGCGCTACGTTTGAAAGATAAATATCCGGGGACAACCATAACCCTGCTTACCATGGGACCCGGACGGGCGGCGGAAATCATCCGCGAAGGATTGTATCGCGGCGCAGATAACGGCTATCTCCTGACAGACCGCGCTTTTGCAGGGGCGGATACATTAGCGACTTCTTACGCGCTGGCTATCGCTGTCAGGAAAATCGGCGATTTCGACCTGATTATCGGTGGACGCCAGGCGATCGACGGCGATACGGCGCAGGTAGGCCCGCAGGTTGCGGAGAAACTGGGATTGTCGCAGATTACTTATGCCGAAGAAATCCTGGATATAGAAAATCAAAAAATAACCGTAAGGCGTAATATTTCGGGCGGTGTGGAAACGGTCGAAGGCTCTTTGCCGATTGTTATAACGGTCAACGGTTCCGCCGCGCCTTGCCGTCCGCGTAATGCCAAACTGATTCAGAAATATAAACGCGCCCTGGGCGGCCAGGAGAAAGCGGAACTCACAAAAGGCGGGAAAGAGGTGCCTTATGCGGAACTGTATGAGAAACATCCTTATCTGAACATTGTGGAATGGAGTGTCGCCGATGTGAACGGCGATGTCCGGCAATGTGGACTATCCGGTTCGCCGACAAAAGTGAAAACGATACAAAACATCGTATTCCAGGCTAAAGAATGTAAAACCATCACCGGTTCGGATAAAGACGTGGAAGAGCTAATCGTAGAACTTATTTCAAATCACACAATCGGCTGATGCGCCTGTTCAATATAACTTTACAGATTTAAAACAATGAATAATTTATTTGTATATTGCGAAATAGAAGACGGCGTCATTGCCGATGTAAGCCTCGAACTGCTGACGAAAGGCCGTTCTCTGGCAAACCGGCTGGATTGCCGGTTAGAGGCCGTTGTGGCGGGAAGTAAACTGGACGGCATCGAAAAACAAGTGATGCCTTATGGCGTAGACAAACTGCATGTCTTCGAAGATGACAGGCTCTATCCGTATACCTCGCTGCCGCACACATCCATCCTGGTGAACCTTTTCAAGGAAGAAAAACCGCAGATATGCCTCATGGGGGCGACCGTAATCGGGCGCGACCTCGGACCACGTGTCTCTTCGGCGCTCAAAAGCGGGCTTACGGCCGACTGTACATCGCTGGAAATCGGCTCGCACGAAGATAAAAAACAGGGTAAAACGTACGAAAACCTGCTTTACCAGATACGTCCCGCTTTTGGAGGAAATATCGTTGCGACGATCATCAACCCGGAGCAGCGCCCGCAAATGGCGACCGTACGCGAAGGCGTTATGAAAAAAGAAATTTATGACGAAAACTACGCCGGCGAAACCGTTCCATACGACGTGAATAAATACGTTTCCGATACCGATTTCGCAGTGAAAGTCATCGAACGTCATATACAAAAGGCGAAACATAACGTGAAAGGGGCGCCAATAATTGTCTCCGGAGGATACGGCGTAGGCTCGAAGGAAAATTTCCGGCTGCTGTTTGACCTTGCAAAAGTTTTAAACGCCGAAGTAGGAGCTTCGCGTGCCGCTGTCGATGCGGGATTCTGCGACCACGACCGCCAGATTGGGCAAACAGGCTTGACGGTAAGGCCAAAACTGTACATCGCATGCGGTATATCGGGACAGATACAGCATATCGCCGGTATGCAGGAAAGCGCTATCATTATTTCAATCAATAATGACCCGGCGGCGCCAATCAATACGATTGCCGATTATGTGATAACCGGAACGATAGAAGATGTGATTCCGAAAATGATTAAATATTATAAGAAAAACAGTAAATAAAACATCATGCCAAACTTTTATATAGACACCCCATCATTAAAACATCACCTGCATCATCCCCTGATGCAGCGCATTGTGGAACTAAAAGAACGTAACTTCAGAGATAAGGATGAATTTGACTATGCTCCCGCAGATTTTGAAGATGCAATGGACAGTTATGAGAAAGTGCTCGAAATAGCCGGTGAGATATGCGGCGAGATTATTGCTCCGAACGCGGAGGATGTCGACCACGAAGGCCCGACCGTTTCTAACGGACGCGTCACGTATGCCGGAGGAACGCAGAAAAATCTGGATGCCGTGCGTAAAGCCGGACTTATGGGAATGGCCATGCCCCGCCGTTATGGTGGCCTCAACTTCCCTTCCGTCCCCTATATAATGGCTGCGGATATGGTATCGCGCGCCGATGCGGGCTTTGAGAATCTGTGGGGATTGCAGGACTGCGTCGAAACGCTCTACGAATTTGGAAACGAAGACCAGCATCAGCGTTATATCACACGCGTATGCGCCGGCGAAACGATGTCCATGGACCTCACCGAACCGGATGCGGGCAGCGACCTGCAATCGGTCATGTTGAAGGCGACTTACGACGAGGCGGAAGGTTGCTGGCGTCTGAATGGCGTCAAACGGTTTATTACAAACGGCGATTCCGATATCCACCTTGTCCTTGCCCGCTCGGAAGAAGGAACGAGAGACGGGCGCGGCCTGTCGATGTTTATCTATGACAAAAGAAACGGCGGCGTCAACGTGCGCCGTATAGAAAACAAGCTGGGTATAAAAGGCTCTCCCACCTGCGAGCTTGTATACCGCAATGCAAAAGCGGAACTTTGCGGCGAAAGACGTCTGGGGCTGATAAAATATGTCATGGCGCTCATGAACGGCGCACGCCTCGGCATCATGGCGCAGGCGGTCGGTATCTGCGAAGCCGCATATCGCGAAGGATATAAATACGCTTGCGAACGTCATCAGTTCGGCAAAGCGATTATCAACTTCCCCGCCGTTTACGAAATGGTTGCCCTGATGCGCGCCCGTACGGACGCCTCAAGAGCCATGCTGTACGAAACGGCAAGATTCGTCGACGTATACAAAGCCCTGGATGATATTTCCCGTGAACGCAAACTCACGCCGGAAGAACGCCAGGAACAAAAGAAATATGCCAAACTCGCCGACGCTTACACGCCCATAGGTAAAGCCATGAGTACGGAGTATGCCAATCAGAACGCATACGATGCCATACAGATACACGGCGGTTCGGGCTTCATGAAAGATTACACCTGCGAACGCCTCTACCGTGACGCACGTATCACAAACATTTACGAAGGAACGACCCAGTTGCAGGTTGTAGCCGCCATACGCCACGTCACCACAGGCACATACCTGAACCGGTTACGTGCATACGAAGCGCTCGAATACAAACCGGAACTTGAAGGTTACAGGAAACGTCTGACGGAGATGACCGGTACGTACGAAAAATTAGTCGCAACCGTTACCGAACCGAAAGACAATGAATACCTTGATTTCATGGCGCGCCGCCTCGTCGAATCCGCCGCCCACTGCATACTCGGATA
>JAISYY010000187.1 GCA_031269635.1 Tannerella sp.
ACACGTTTGAAGACGTCAAAAAATGCGACCTCCAACGCTTCGCCCGTTTCTTCCGCTACATGCTCGCCAACGGTTTTTACATCTCCCCCTCACAGTTCGAAGCCAATTTCATCTCCGCCACCCACAGCCGCAAAGAATTAGACCGGTTCGTGACGGTAGCGGGCCGGTTCGAATTATTTCAACCGTAAATGCTAACTGTTATCCTTTTATCCGGCGGCTTAATCCGCCGCTCTGATACATTTGGACGATGTTGCATAAATTACGGGGAATAATGGGCAAGCGCGATGAATTATACACCTTATCGGGAACAATAGAATTAGATGATGGCTTCTTTTCAACAGGGATTAAACCCCAATATCTTCAACATTATCTCGGAGAATTTCTGAAAACCATTCCTCCGGCGGCCCGTTTTTTTTTCTTGCCGGATGGCAGTTTTTTGTCGGATTTTGCTGGTGGTAAGCACAAATTTCACTAACTTTGCCGGCAGTTTTTTAACATAGCGCCACTAATAAAATTTTTAATAATAATAAATTTGAATATCATGGTAATACATTTGAAAAAAAGTATTGTTCTTCTTTCCTGCATATACGGTTTTTGCAGTTTTGCCGATCCGGCAGATAATCGCTGGTCGGTCAATCCGGCGGGCGGCATCACGTGGACGATAGACGCCCGCATCCCCCATTCGGACCATATTGAGATGAGCGGCGAGCAGATCTCTACCGTACTGCGGTATGGCGTCGACGCGAACGGCGCGTTCCTGCTCGAACGCAGTTTCGTATGGCCCATGCTGCGAACCGTACCTAACGATACACACGCCAGCCTGATGCGTCGCTTCGGCTGGAATGTGACGGGCGACATGCTAACGGTCGACGGACGGCGCCTCGCCCCGGAAACCGTACGAAGCATTACGCTGGACGGTGTGATGACGGTTGTCAGCGAGTTTGCCTACCCGCGCAACGGGAAACTGGAACTGACGCGCAGCCTTTTTCCCTCGCCCTCGAAAGCCGCTTTTTGCGAGAAATACGTGTTGCGCAACACCGGCGAGACGCACATGAATATTGAAGCGCCCGACGCCCGCTCGGTAACGAAAACGGATGCCGCACAGGGCGTCGACGGCGAATATCTGCTGGAGGCATCGGTCACCGGCGTGCCGGGGCGTTCGGTGGCGCCGGGCGACTCGGTAGTGTTTTATGCCGTTTACCAGGCATACAGGCGTGATGAACGGAGCGCAGCGGTTGATGTGGAACAGGCTTTGCAGGAACGGCGCACCCTGATGGCCCTCCTGTGGAACCGCCTGATTCTGGACACACCCGACAGGACGCTCGACCGCATGTTCGCCTTCGCCAAGATACGCGCCGCAGAAAGCATCTACCGGACAAAAGGCGGTTACATGCACGGGCCGGGCGGTGAAAATTTCTATGCCGCCATCTGGGCCAACGACCAGGCGGAATATGTCAACCCATTTTTCCCGTTCCTGGGATACGACAAAGGCAATCAGTCCGCACTAAACGCGTTCCGGCATTTCGCCCGGTTCATGAACGACGCATACGAACCCATTCCCAGTTCCATCATTGCGGAAGGTCTCGACATCTGGCATGGGGCGGGCGACCGTGGCGACGGCGCGATGATTGCCTACGGCGCAGCCCGCTACGCACTGGCGCGTGGCGACCGGCAGGAGGCGGAAGAACTCTGGCCGCTGATCGAATGGTGCCTGGAATATTGCCGCCGCCATGTGAATGAAGAAGGCGTTGTCACGTCCGATTCGGATGAACTGGAAGGGCGTTTTCCCGCCGGGGAAGCCAACCTGTGCACATCGTCGCTCTATTACGACGCGCTGGTTTCCGCCGCATACCTGGGCAAAAGCCTCCGCAAGCCCGCCTCGCTGCTCTCGACATATACCCGGCAGGCCCGGGATCTGCGTGCCGCCATCGACCGCTATTTCGGAGGTGACGTGGAAGGATTCGACACTTACAGGTATTACAGGGGAAATGACATCCTGCGCTCATGGATCTGCATCCCCCTGACGATGGGCATTTACGACCGGAAGGACGAAACAGTACGGGCGCTGTTTTCGCCCCGCCTGTGGACGGAAAACGGATTGCTGACACAGGCCGGAAGCAAAACATTCTGGGACCGTTCCACCTTGTACGCGCTACGCGGCGTATTTGCCTGTGGGGAAACGGACAAGGCCCTGGACTACCTGGCGTTCTACTCCAACCGGCGGCTTCTGGGCGACCATGTGCCTTATGCCATCGAAGCGTGGCCGGATGGCGGTCAGCGTCATCTCTCGGCCGAAAGCGGACTGTATTGCCGGATCATCACGGAAGGACTTTTCGGAATCCGTCCCACCGGACTTAATTCGTTTACCCTCACGCCCAGACTGCCGGACGAATGGGACGAAATGGCGTTGCGCAATATTTACGCTTTCGGAAACGTTCCGTTCGACATCAAGGTATCCAAACATCCGCGAGGTATGAAAACGGAAATATATTCAAACGGAAAACTGATAAAATCCCATACGGGTAAAAACGGAGAAACAATAAGCATTAAAATATAACAACATTCCATTAATATATAAAAGGCAAAAGGGAGACTTTTTCTCAAAAGGCTCCCTTTTTACAGGTTTTAATAGGTATTAGTCTCTAAGGCAAAAAGATTGTTTAGGTTATCGCTGCAAAGGTGACTATTATTTGACACCCTTGCAACTTTTTTTTTATATTCTACAACATGTTTTTGGCGCTTTTTTTAAATTAAATCTACTTTTTTCCGAAAAAACCATGATTTTAACATAATTCCTTCGATTCTATTCCGGATTATATACGACTTCCATACTTGCTGCGCCATCCGAAACCTGTCCGTCTGAAAAAATTTCGACACCGTTTACAAAAGTTTTCCATACCGAATGTCGGAAAGTATATCCCTCAAATGGCGACCACTTACATTTATATAATATGTTTTCTTTTGATACGGTCAGCGGCTTACACGGATCGACAAGCGCAATATCGGCAAAATATCCTTCGCGGATATATCCACGCCTGTCGATACGGTACAAATCGGCGGGATGATGCGACATTTTTTCCACTACTTTTTCCGGCGTGAAGATGCCGTCCGCGGCCATGTCGAGCATGGCAAGCAAGGAATGTTGGACTAACGGCCCGCCGGAGGCTGCAACCAGGCACGTCCCCTCTTTCTCGGCAAGCAGATGAGGCGCATGATCGGTGGCTACCACCGCAATCGTATCATCCATGACGGCGCGACGCAACGCTTCACGGTCTTCCGCCGTTTTTATGGCGGGATTCCATTTTATCAGGTTACCGTATCGTTTATAATCTTCATCACTGAACCAAAGATGATGCACACAAGCTTCGCCTGTTATGCGGCGCTCATTCAACGGCCCCCGGTCAAGCAGGGACAGTTCCTTTGCCGTGGACAGATGAAACAGATGCAAGCGCGTTCCAATCTTTTCCGCCAGACTGACAGCTTCGGAAGACGATGCATAACACGCTTCCCCGCTCCTTATTTTCGGATGAAACGATATATCCAGGTTTTCCCCGTACCGGGCTGTATAATATGCTTTGTTTCGCCGGATGATATCTTCCTTTTCCGCATGAACGGCTATCAGCAAATCCGTTTCCCCGAAAAAACGACGTAACGCTTCCTCCCTGTCAACCAGCATATTTCCGGTAGACGATCCCAGGAAAAGTTTTATTCCGGGTATACGTTTACGATCAAGTTTTGCTATCAGGGCGGCGTTATCGTTTGTTCCTCCGAAAAAAAACGAATAATTGGCGGCCGATACTTCCGATGCACGCCGGAACTTCCATTCCAGAGCGTCGAGTGTCACAGTCTGCGGATTCGTATTAGGCATATCCATATAAGTTGTAACGCCGCCTGCCACGGCAGCCCGGCTTTCACTCCTGATATCGCCTTTATGCGTCAGGCCGGGTTCGCGGAAATGCACCTGGTCGTCAATGACGCCCGGTAACAGCCATTTACCGGAGGCGTCAATGATTTTCACATCCGTAGCCGGGATTTCTTGCTCATATACCCCGGCGATATATTTACCGTCAATCAAGACCGAACCTCTAAACGAACGTCCTTCGTTTATTATCAATGCATTTTTAATCAACGTTTTTGCCATTTGCAGTTTGATAAGTCAGTGGGGAAATCTATTCATTATAAGTTAAGTGTCAACAGCCTGCTGTTTTTCCGGATACTTACGGAAGAAACTCTGCCATTTGAGACGCAGGACGCCGAACAACGCTTCCCCGAATATAGACGAATTCATCTTGGACGTTCCCAGCACGCGATTAACAAAAACGATAGGAACTTCCACCAGTTTAAATCCACATTTGTAAGCGGTAAACTTCATCTCTATCTGAAATGCATACCCTTTGAAATGGATCTTATCAAGCTCAAGGGTCTCTAAAACCCGGCGGCGATAACATTTAAAACCCGCCGTCGTATCTTTTATCTTCATTCCCGTGACACAACGCACGTACACCGAAGCAAAATACGACATCAGCACACGTCCCAGCGGCCAGTTTACCACATTTACGCCATTAATATAGCGGGAGCCGACCGCCACATCGGCGTTTTGCTCTACACATGCGGCATAAAGCCTCAACAGGTCATTCGGATTATGACTGAAATCGGCATCCATTTCAAATATAAAATCATATCCGTGCTCAAGCGCCCATTTAAAGCCACAGATATATGCCGTACCAAGTCCCTGTTTACCGGAACGTTCTACAAGAAACAGACATTCCGGAAATTCCTGCTGTTGCAGTTTCCTGACAATGGCTGCCGTTCCGTCGGGCGAACCGTCATCTATAATGAGAATATTAAACTGTTTCTCCAATCCGAAAACGGCGCGGATAATATTCTCAATATTTTCCTTCTCATTATATGTAGGAATAATTACAATGCTATCTGACATATACATATCCAATTTATATCAATAATTTGATCGTAAAGATACGAAGATTTCCTGATTTTCATAGAATATGAAAAAAAATAAGGTTACAACAATAAAATTTGTTGTAACCTGTTCGTAAGAAAATAAAACCGGTTTATCCGATCATATCAACACTTCGTTTGATAAAACGGCTCAACGATTCGCCTTTCAACATGCCGTTGCTCAACAGCGCCAGGTCGATAAGCTGGCTCACCAGTTGGTTTTCTTTTGCATAATCGGTAAATATCTGATCACGTTGCCGGCGCAGTTCATCCAGCTTTTGATTGGTATTCGTCATATCTTCTTTTTCCGCCTCTGTTATCTCCTCCTGTTTTTTCTTGTTCTGAATTTCACGCAGGTCATGCTGGCGGGCTTCCCATCCTTTTATGTCATCCGATACGGGTTTCACCTTATCGGCACAGGCTTTTTCCTCGTCTTCAAGCACTTTTTTCACAAGGTTATGGTCCGTATTGAGGACAAGGTTATAGCTGTCGGGCAGTTCACCGTAAAACGACATTCCCGGCTGTATCGACGCCATATCGCGCATGCGGCGCATGTATTCGCTTTGTGTCAGTATGACAGGATTTGATTCCGCGCCCAAAGCTTCGAACGAAACGATGAAATCCGCTTTTTCCACTGCCGGAATCCGGCTCTTAAAGACTTCCTGCAAAGCGTTTTTCTGCTCTTCGTTGAGACCGACTGCCTGTACGTCATCTTTGCGGATGATATTTCCAATCGTATCGCTGTCGACCCGCACGTAACGTGTTTTTTCAAATTTCTGTTCCAACTGGCCAATCACCGGCATATCCAGCTGTCCGTCAAACAGTAGCACGCTGTATCCCTTATCTTTTGCCGCTTGTATATAGCTGTACTGATCATTCGGGTTCGTTGAATAAAGATATACAAGCGTGCCGTCTTTATCCGTCTGGCTTTCCTTAATCAGGTTCTTATACTCGTCGAACGTGAAATACTTCCCATCTACATCTTTAAGCAGGCCGAACTTAATCACACGTTCGTAAAATTTCTCTTCGCTGAGCATCCCGTACTGGATAAATATTTTCAGGTCGTCCCATTTATTTTCGAACTGCGTACGATCATTTTTAAATATGTCTTCCAGGCGATCGGCCACTTTTTTCGTTATATGTGTTGAAATCTTCTTCACATTCTGATCGCTCTGGAGATATGAACGCGACACATTCAACGGGATATCCGGCGAATCAAGCACGCCATGAAGCAACGTCATAAACTCCGGTACGATTCCTTCTACCGAATCGGTCACAAAAACCTGGTTACAATACAATTGTATCTTATTTTTGTGCATATCCATATTCGTTCTTATGCGCGGGAAATACAGGATACCTGTCAGGTTAAACGGATAATCGACATTCAGGTGTATCCAGAATAAAGGGTCTTCGCCCATCGGATAAAGTTCCCGGTAAAAATCCTTATAATCTTCGTCCTTCAGTTCGCTCGGTTTGCGTGTCCAGGCCGGAGTGATGTTATTTATTACATTATCTTCGTCCGTATCGACATATTTGCCGTCTTTCCATTCCTGTTTTTTCCCGAAAACAACCGGTAGCGGCAGGAAACGGCAATATTTCGTAAGCAATTCCGTTATTTTGCTGTTCTCCAGGAATTGTTTGTTCTCATCGTCTATATAAAGGATTATATCCGTGCCGCGATCTTCTTTTACCGTCTCGGTCATTTCATATTCGGGCGTACCTTCGCAACTCCATTTCACTGCGACCGCGTCTTCACGGTAAGATTTTGTGACAATTTCAACTTTTTTCGCCACCATGAACGACGAATAAAACCCTAAACCGAAATGCCCGATTATAGCAGTGGCGTCATTCTTATACTTTTCCAAAAACTCTTCAGCGCCGGAGAATGCAATCTGATTGATATATTTTTCAATTTCTTCGGCTGTCAAGCCAACGCCCCTGTCCGACACAATCAGTTTCTTGCCGTCGATACGGATACGCACCGACAGATCGCCAGCTTCGCCTTTAAATTCGCCTACCGAAGAAAGCGTTTTCAGTTTTTGCGTTGCGTCGACAGCGTTTGAAACAATCTCACGCAGAAAAATATCGTGATCGCTGTATAAAAATTTCTTGATTACCGGGAATATATTTTCACTTGTAACCCCGATACTACCCTGTTTTGTTTCCTTTTTTGCCATATTTATTTTGTTTTAGATTAATTTTTTCCGACATCACAGAAGCAAAAAAAATGCCAGACTTGCAATGTCTGACATTTTGTCATTTATATAAATATCATTTTCAGTATTCCGATAAAGCGACGGAATGTACGACCTTATCGCCATCTTTGTCATAATCCAGCAATACCGTTTCCCCTTCCTTCACTTCTTCCTTGATAATGATGTCCGCCAGTTCGTCCTCCACATATTTCCGGATAGCGCGTTTCAACGGGCGGGCGCCGAACTGAACATCATAGCCTTTAGACGCTATAAAATTTTTGGCGGCATCCGTCAGATTAATCTGATACCCAACCTGACCGATCCGTTTGAATACCTTCTTTAACTCAATGTCTATAATGCTGTTTATCGATTCTTTTTCGAGCGGGTCAAATACCACGATATCATCCACACGGTTGATAAATTCGGGAGCAAAAGCCTTATTCAGCGCCTTTTGTATCACGCCCTGCGCAAAACGTTTATCCGGCGCATCGCTTCCCTGCGGATGAAATCCGATACCGCGCCCGAAATCCTTCAGTTGTCGCGTTCCTATATTGGATGTCATGATCAGGATCGTATTTTTGAAATCTACGTGGCGGCCAAGGCTGTCCGTCAGGTGTCCCTCATCAAGCACTTGCAGCAACAGGTGGAACACATCCGGATGCGCTTTTTCCATTTCGTCGAGCAACACAACAGAATACGGGCGGCGACGTACTTTTTCGGTCAACTGGCCGCCTTCTTCGTAACCCACGTATCCCGGAGGCGCACCGATCAGTCGTGATACGGCAAACTTTTCAAGGTATTCGCTCATATCTATGCGTATCAGCGAATCGGCAGAGCCGAACAAATATTCGGCGAGTACCTTCGTGAGATATGTTTTACCAACGCCCGTCGGTCCGAGAAACATAAACGTTCCGATCGGTTTGTTCGGGTCCTTCAACCCTACACGGTTTCGCTGTATCGCTTTCACAATCTTATGTACGGCATCATCCTGACCTATCACTTTCTGTTTGAGGATATCTTCCATTTCCAGCAAACGCGCATTTTCCGTCTTTGCGATTCGCTGTACGGGAACTCCCGACATCATGGCCACCACCTCTGCCACTTTATCTTCGTCCACCGTCTCACGATGTTCCTGCATTTCGCACTCCCATTTTTCCTTCGCCGTTTCCAGTTCCGAAAGCAATTGCCGTTCTTTATCCCGGAAACTTGCGGCCAGTTCAAAGTTTTGGGATTTCACCGCCACTTGTTTCTCATCCCTTATTGTCTCTACTTGTTTTTCCAGTTCTTCGATGTACGGCGGTACAACAATATTGGAAATATGCATGCGCGAACCGGCTTCGTCCAGGGCGTCTATCGCTTTATCCGGGAAATTACGGTCGCTGATATAACGTCCCGTCAATTTAACGCAAGCCTCAAGCGCCCCGTCCGTATAGCGCGTATTATGGTGATCTTCGTAGCGATCCTTTATATTATGCAGTATCCGGAGCGTTTCATCCGGTGTTGTCGGGTCGACAAGCACTTTCTGGAAGCGGCGTTCCAGGGCGCCGTCTTTTTCTATATTTTTACGGTATTCATCCAGCGTCGTTGCGCCGATACATTGTATTTCACCGCGTGCCAAAGCCGGTTTCAGCATATTGGCCGCATCCATTGAACCGGAAGCGGAACCGGCGCCGACGATCGTATGGATCTCGTCCATAAACAGAATGATATTCGGGTTTTTAGACATTTCATTAAGAATGGCTTTTATACGTTCTTCAAACTGTCCCCTGTATTTAGTACCTGCAACAATCGCCGCCATATCTAAGTTTACGACCCGCTTGTCAAATAAAACACGGGAAATCTTATGTTGCACGATACGCAACGCCAGCCCTTCGACAATGGCCGATTTCCCAACTCCCGGTTCGCCGATAAGTATCGGATTATTCTTTTTGCGCCGGCTCAGGATTTGCGCCAGACGTTCTATTTCACGCTCACGGCCTACAATAGGGTCCAACCGTCCTTCGGCTGCCGCATGTGTAAGGTCTGTACCGAAATTATCAATTACCGGCGTATCGGAATTAGGTTTAGTCGCCTGGGCCGTACTGCTGCTTCCCGATGACGACGAACCGGAAACACTTCGTCTTGATGACTGGCTGAACGAGTCCTCATCGTCGTCCTCATCGTCATTATCCGTATAACCGTCACTTATCTCTTCATCATATTCTATCAGCCGTTTCAGGGCATCTTTTGACAATTCGCCGGTAAGATCATCGTTTGCAATCCTGTCATATATCATCTGGTAATTAATACCCTTTTCTTCAAGAAATTCCGTAACAATATTAATTCTTTCCCTTAAAATCGACAGCAACAGATGCTCCGTTCCGGTCTGCACACTCCTCATTTGACGCGATTCGAGCATACTCAAACGCAATACCTGTTCCGCTGTCTTGCTTATCACTATATCAT
The DNA here is from genome assembly GCA_031269635.1 of Tannerella sp. GTDB lineage: Bacteria > Bacteroidota > Bacteroidia > Bacteroidales > Tannerellaceae > Tannerella. Next base: position 9,600 of record JAISYY010000187.1, read on the forward strand.
TCAATGAAGTATTTGTCGCCGTATCCAACATATTACGCACTTCATCTTCTATAATTCTCTTTAATTCCGGCATATCGACATGCATAGAATGCAAAATCCGATATGCTTTACCCTCTCCTTCACGGATAACGCCAAGCATCAGATGCTCCGTTCCGATATAACTGTTCTGAAGCCTCGACGCTTCTTCGCGGCTATATTCGATTACATCGACAAGCCTTTTTGTATAATTATTTTTCATCATATCTGAAATCCTTTCCGATTTTTGTTTTTTTTCATCATTCGACGAAAGATGTTACAAATATTATGCCATTATATAATCATCTGACAGACACCTTACAAACGGCTCCGCCACAAATAGTCACAACATACATTCCACGCTCCAGCGGAATATCGGTACGTCCTTCCCCCACATTTCCGGAATAAACAAGTGCGCCGTTCAAGGCGTAAATGACGACACCGGCCGGCGATTTCGTAACGACATGCACAAATCCTTCATCCGCATAAACGGAAGCGGCCGAAGATGTATCCGGAAGCGGCCGGTTCGCCACGTCATCCCGGCTTTTCATCGTTACATAATATCGAAAAAACAGGGTAGGAAACATATTGTTTTCGATTCCACAGAGCAATTTTTTTCCAACATAAGATTCATCAAAAGCAAAAATGCCGCCACCTTTCTCTTCCGGATGAAGCCAGCGAACTCCGTCACGCCAGTCATATTTCGAGGTAATCCCGTCCAATTCATAATAATAACTAAAATCCACGCTATCTACCACCGCTTCTGCTATTCTATCGTTTTGCGGGTAATAAATATATTCGGTATATGCCGGCAATATAGGCGGCAAAGTATGGAAATCCAGGTTATTATTTCGGCAATTCAAACTGTGTAACGACGGACTTTCCGGCAGTCTTAAAGAATCCAACAAATTTTGACCGCAAGAAAATTCTTCAAGTGACAAACAGTCGGTTAAATAGATCGCTTTCAGCCGGTTTTTATCACATTTGACGGAACTCAAATCCGTACATCCCGATAAATCCAGCGTATCCAACTCATTCGTTTCGCAATCAAGACTTAACAGCGAGGGACAATTCACCACATTCAGTGTTAACAGGTTATTTCTTGCACACGTGAAACCGAATAATCGTTCCTTGTTTGAAATATCCAGTTCCGTCAAGTGATTATCCGAACATAATAATTCTTTCAACTTGGAGCAATTTTGCACATTCAAGTACGAAAGCTCATTCGCTATACAATAAACAGTCTCTAATTTTGTGTTATTGGAAAAATCCAGCGACTCAACCTTGTTGCCGGTACAGCAAATAAATGTAAGTTCCGGATTATTCGACAAGTCAATTTCCTTAATGTTGTTATTGGTGAGGCGCAGAAAAGACAACCCGGGACTCGTTGTCACGTCTATAGCTTCAAGACTGTTTATATAAAAGTCTATGGTTCTCAGCGAAACGGCGTCCGTAAGATCCACTGACTTTATTTCATTGAAGTTACAATATAAACGCTGCAAATACCGGAATCCGCTGAAATCCATATCCCCGGAGAGTTTTTTTTTCCCCCAGTCCAATACTTCCAATGACAAGGTTCTACTATTCCACGTTAAGCCCGTGACATGTCCCCACTCTATATTATCCATGCTTTCTATGCCTAACTGCTGATAATTTTTCACTCCCGGCTCTGCCGATTCCTGCAAAAGAAATTTACGCAGTTTAGCCGTTTCTTCCGCATTATAAGGCGATTGAGCCAGCGCCGTAAGTCCTGACAAAATAAAACAAACGATATGTAATACTGTTCTCATTTTTATACTATTTAGCAACGACTTACAAAGATAGTGTCTGTAACGTAAATAAATAGAAACTTCCCTGTTAAAAATAATTATCACAAAATTTACCTATTCAAAACGGCTTAATTTCCATTCATACTTCTTCGGCACATCTTTCAGTACCGGTACAACTTTCTGCCGGCTTTCTTCGTCAAGGTAAAGCGGGGTCGTATATTCCGCCGTCAATGTGTTATTTTCCGCATCAAGACTGTATTTTACCAAAAAAATATCCAACAGGGCGTTTGCATCGGAAAATGCGATGGAAGATCGGTCGGCATCATCTTTCCGGAACCAGTCTGCCGTTACCGGAGTATATAACTCACCGGCAGATAGAATATTCCAGTCCGTCGTATAAAAATCAATGCGACTATCCGCAACAGGGGCGCTGACGGTCGTTATCACACATATTATATGTGTATGATTAACAAGCGGTAAAAGTTTCATCTCTACCGTGCTGTACTCCGTAGACTGCAACAATAAATAATTGTCCGTAAGTTTCAACAGGGTAGACCGTCCTTGCATCATATTTTCCAATGTGGCAACCTTACCGGATTTATACAAATCTACGAGGTCTTTTCGCCATGCTTCTTCCAGTTGAATGACAAGACCCTCCGGCATCTTTATAAAAAATTCTTCCATACGCTGCGCAAAGGAGCCGTATGTCCCGGAAATAAATAATAAACTAAAAATCAATCGTTTCATAACAAATATAGCTTTATCGCGTCCCCAAATATAAGAAAATCATCCCTAATAACGCCAATAATAAATCAAATGCTTTGTTTTTTAAGTTCTTTTCATGAAAGAACATTGCCCCGGCCATGAAAGTAACAAGTACGCTGCTGCGACGTATCATGGATACGATCGATATCATCGCATCCGGTAATCCCAACGCATAAAAATAAATCCAGTCGGCCATAACAAGAAATAAAGACACAAAAAGAATGCTCCATCTCCACTTATAGGGGGTGGTCGTTTTCCGTCCCGGATACCACAATAGCGACAGTATGGGAATCATGATTAGAAGTTGATAGATATTAGACCAAACCTGTACGGTCATAACATCTGAAAATCCCATCAGATATTTGTCGTACAACCCGCTGACCGCTCCCAGGATGACGGATAAGACGGCATAAAAAATCCATTTATTATGCGAAAAACGTATGCCTTCCTTTTTCCCGGATGCCGACAACATGTAAAAAGACAATATGGCCAGAAAAACCCCTGTCCATTGATACAGATTAAGCCGTTCGCTAAAAACCAGCAAGGCTCCGGTAAGCGTAATAACGGGTTGCGTCGCTTTTATCGGACCCGTAATAGTCAACGGCAGATTTTTAACGGAATAATATCCGGCATTCCAGGAACTTATCACAATAATAGATTTCAGCATTACCAGGCCATGCATTTTCAACGACACATGAGGAACGTGAAACATAGTTCCGTCCAGCACATTCGTAGTGTATGACAACAGGATAAACGGAACAAAAATAAGACTGGATATCAACGTATTAAAAAACAAAACGGGTATCACTGCATTATTATTCAGCGACATTTTCTTGCATATATCATAACACCCCAATAAAAACGCCGACAAAAATGCTAATAAAACCCATGTAACCATTCGTTTAATACCTAATAATGAATAAAAATATTGTCCGGATATTCTATATTGACCAGCGCAAGCCCTTCGGCAGGAGCTGACGTTCCGGCTTTACACCTGTCTTTTGCTTCTATTATATTCCTGAAATCCTGCACGGTGATTTTACCGCGTCCCACCTCAAGTAATGTGCCGGTAACAGCCCGTACCATATTGCGTAAAAAACGGTCCGCACGAATTGTAAATACCCACATATCCCCGTCCTGTTCCCACCCGGCTTCAAGGATACGGCAGTTATTCGTTTTAACATCCGTATGCAACTTACTGAAACTGGTAAAATCCGAATAATCAAATAAAACCTTACAGGCTTCGTTCATCCTTTCAAAATGAACATCACGCAATGACATGCGGCAAATCCATTCATAATCAAACGGATTTTTCCGGTCTGCGATAAAATATTTATATGTACGCGAAAGTGCGTCGAAACGCGCATGAGCGGTTTCACGGACAGCAACTATTTTATATACGGTAATATCTTTAGGCAACATCCGGTTCAGTTTATCCGTCAGCCGGAACAAATCCGCTACGGCCTCGACCGTATCGAAATGAGCAACCATCATACGGGCATGAACACCGGCATCCGTTCTACCGGCGCCAACAACGGAAACAGTCTGCCGCAACACGGTAGAAAGAACTTCCTCCAGGCATTGCTGCACACTTAGGCCGTTCGGCTGACGCTGCCAGCCACAATAACGCGCCCCCTTATATGCAAGATAAATAAAATAACGACTCACTTCTTTTCGCCTTTCGACGGGGCAAAATTACAACAAAATAAGCAATTCTCCTTGAAATTTAAAAAAAATATCATTCCTTGAGCAAA
>JAISYY010000232.1 GCA_031269635.1 Tannerella sp.
GATATACGTCTGATTACCCCAGAGCGAACCGATAACCGTTTCATTGTGCGTCAGGTTGAGCGAAGAGCTGTAATTCCAGTCTTTCGAGCGTACCACTTCACCGCCGATTTCAAGTTCCCAACCCTTGTTCTCCATCGTACCGATGTTCTTATACATATCCGATTCCGTGTTAGGCGGCTGCGGAACCTGCACACTGTAGATTAATCCCTGGATAGAGCGGCGGTAAAGGTCGAACTTGCCATAGAGCCGGTTGTCGAAGATCGAATAGTCAAGCCCGACGTTCCATTCGTGTTTTTCCTCCCATCCGAGCATGTCGTTAATATTCTTCGTCACACCGTAGGAGTATGCCCAGCTGCCGTCGGGCAACAGCCAGCGCGTATCCGATCCGTACATCTTGGCGGCATAGTCGGCCGAGAAGCCTTCGTTACCCGTCACACCGTATGCAAGGCGAAACTTGAGGTCATTCACCCAATCGACGTCTTTCAGGAACGATTCGTTCGAGAGACGCCATCCTGCAGAAGCAGCCCAGAAGGTACCCCAGCGGTTCTTGGCGGCAAACTTGCTCGATCCTTCGTGGCGGACAGAGGCGGTAGCCATGTACGTATCCTTCCACGAATAGTTGACGCGGGCGAAGTAGGCCAGCAGGCGCTGCGTGATTCCTTTCGACGATCCCATTTCGGCTATACCTTCCTTCAGTCGGGCGCCTTCGCCGATGTTCCAGAACTTGACAAGGTCGTTGGTGAAATGGCCGTTCTTGGCATTAAAGTTTTCGTTATTTTGCTCATAATAGCTGTAGCCGGCCGTTGCATTGACGTCGTGGTCGCCGAACCTCCGGATGTAGGACAGGTAGCCGTCGGTGTTAAGCAACTCGGTCTTGCTGAACTCCAGTTCAGCCCATCCCTTGCGTCCGGCGCGGATTTCTTCGCGCGAGAACATCGAGCGGTAGTAATGCCTTTCCCACTGACGGTTCTCATAAGCTGCCGTCTGGCGGTACGAAAGACCTTCGACGGGCAGGATATTGAGTTTGAGCGTCACATCCGGGCGGAACCACTTGTCGAGGCCCTCGTCGGTTTTCAGCGCCGCTTCGCCGATTTCGTTCATCTCCGTGTTATCGCCGTCGGTCCATATATTGTATCCCGTCTGACTGTCGGGATCGTAAACCGTCTGCGTCGGGTTGGCACGCATGAGACCCTCGATGGACGGTTTGTTCTGGTAACGCTGCGCCTGGCGATAGTTGATATGAGAGCTGACGTCAAGCCAGCCCTTGAGGAGCTTGAAGTCGGTATTGATACGCCCGGCATAGTCCTGGCGTGCGTCTCCCCGCAAAATACCGCGATTATCATCATACATCATGGTGGCGTAGATACGGGCATTGTCGGCTCCCCCCTGAATCGTCAGCACGTGGCGGTTGGAGGCAGAATTATCGTTCAGCGCTTCGCCCCACCAGTCGGTATCATGCCCGTAGTTATTCTTGGCGCCTCCGTAAGTAGCTATATAGTCGGCTGCGTTGAGCATATCAGGCTGCCCGAAGGCCTGCTTGAAAGTCACCTCGCCGGTATAGCTCATCTTCAGATCGTTCGATTTGGCCTGCTTGGTGGTGATCAGGATCACGCCGCCCGTAGCCCGCGTACCGTAGATGGCGCCTGCGGAAGCATCCTTCAACACGTCGATCGACTGGATATCTTCCTGCACGATGGTGCGTATGTCGCCGCCGGGCATTCCGTCAATCACGATCAGTGGAGCGCGCGATGTGTTGATAGACGCCATACCACGCAGTTGGAAGGTGTTACTTGAGTTCGGGCTGGTAGTCCCCGACATCACCAGGCCGCTGACCTTACCCTTCAGGGCTGTAGCGATGGACGAGCCTCCCACGCCCGCCGGCAAATCACGCGCCGAGAGCGAAGTGATGGAACTCGTCACCTGCCTTTTCTGCATCGTACCGTATCCGACAACCACGACTTCGTCCAGCATCAGGTTGTCTTCCTGCAGGATGACGTCAACAACGCCATGATTATCCACGGCGACATCCTGCGTAATGTAGCCGATGTACGAAACGACTAATGTCGCACCGGCTTTCACGTTCAGCGTAAATTTCCCGTCGACGTCGGTAACGCCTCCATTCGTAGTACCTTTCTCGACTACATTTGCCCCGATCACAGGTTCGCCCATATCGTCCGTGACGGTTCCCCTGACGGAGATATTCTGCTGGGCTAACAGTGTAAACGAAGCCATGCATACGGCGACCGCCATGAGCGACTTTCGCCATACATTCTTTTTGATTAATGTTTTTACATTCATATAAAAATATGTTTATTGATTTGTTAATAATAAAATTGGCTAACAAGCCTGATTTATGCGCCGGAAGGAACAACCGGTTCCTCTCATGCGCCATACGGTTGATTGTTCTTAAGATGTATCCATAAGTCTATTCAGGTTTTTAAAGGTGAAACAAAAAAGTCCTGCAAAACGGCTTTTCACCGTTTCACAGGACTTACATTAATAATAAAACCGCTCGCGACAAAGCGCCGCACCACGGTTGTCTCGTATTGTTCTCTGAAAAAGATTGTTCCTCGGGGGGTTAATACTCGAGGAGCGTGCAGGAAATTATAGGTCTGCCCCCCCCCCTCAAAATCCGTGCCAAAGTTGTCTTTTCACAACTTTCCGGGGGAATAATTCGTAGTATAATTGGTATAACGTTCATCTTGTCTTATTTTATTATTCTTTCTAAAATTTACTGACAAATATAATACATTTTTTTTGATTATGCAAACATAACATTTTTTTTAACATAGGTGCAGTTCAGATTGTCGCGCCTGTTAAGCGGCCCTCACAGGAGGTTCCCCCCTGAACAGGCTCTCTTTCCAGCTTTTCTTATTGCATTGCGGGTACATATCATTGAACCGGCTGTTTCAACATATAAAACATCCGTCACGGATACGGGAGGGAACGTGCGTTTCGCGTTTGCGAAGACGCCGGCGCTCTTCCTAACGCCGTACAGGCACGAAACATGGCCGCCGGCAATCCGTTTATGGACGATTTTAACGTATTACGGTAGCTCTCCCGCCTGTTGGGATACGTAAATTGTTCGGTGGGCTACGTAGATCATCCGCCGATCTACGTAGATCATTCACCGATCTACGTAGATTATCCGCCGATCTACGTAGATCAACCGTTGATCTACGTAGATTAAACGTCCGTTTCCGACATTCGAAAGCCTGTCGGGAACGTTTATTCTTACCCGGAAATATTCTGATTGTCAGATGTAAAAACAATAGAAAAATACAGTAATTCAAAAATGAAATACTTATGAAAAAAAGGGAAGTGCCACCCTGAAAACAATTCCGTCATTATAAGCAATCCCGTCAACGTCTTCTTTGTAAAGAATGAAATAATCCGGAGACAAGGATCTGTCCGGTTACTAAGGGAGTTTGGGATGAATAAGGGTTTTGACAGTCAGTGCGACAATCCGAATTGCATCCTCTTTACACTTCCGCCTTTATTCTACATGGAACGCGATGCGCAACGCCTCCACTTCCTCATCCGATATGGGTTGCAACTTGCCGATACTCATTCCCATAATCAGCGATTTGGCGCTAAACTCGGCTACTTCCAGGCGGTCGAACGTATTCAGCAATCCGTCGCCCGTAACAACGATCGAATCGTTCGACAGCAACACGGCCGGGTACGTTTTCAGCAATTCCGCTACCCGTTTGTTGTCTTCGTACTGAACGCCAAACGGTACGCTTGGAATATCTTTCAGGAAAATCCAGCTTTCGGGAATCGTACGCACGTTAAACTTAACTCCGGACGTGCAGAATCCCATAATATTCGGCGGCTGTGTCAGGATGATCGAATTGATTTTTGGGTTACTCTGGTAGATTTCCTGATGCAGCGCAACCGAACGGCTCGGTATCTTACCGGCTTCCACCTTTCCGTCTTTTACCTGGACAATATGCTCATGCTCCATATTCCAACGCGGTATCCCCGGAGGCGTGATCAGGAAATCATTCCCCCGCCAACGCACGGAAACCGTCCCGTAGGAACTTATCATCATGCCCTGATCACATGCACGGTGAATAATTTTTATAATCAGGTCGCGTATGTCGCGTTCGTCCGACGGGTACGTTGGATTCATAAAATAAGGGAAGTTGGCCGGTAAAGCCTTGTCGTGCTGCTCAATCTGTACATCCGTAAGATAATTCGGCTCACCCAGTATCCGGGCGTTAATAACCGTCCTTGCGCAAAATTCAAGCGTTTCAAACCGCTGATAGGCATCTTTCATGTCCTCGCCGCAAAGAACCACCCCGTGATTCTCCATAATCACAGCCTTGTATTCGGGATGTTTTTTAAATTCGTCGGCAATCTTTTTCCCCAGGTTTTTACTTCCGGGAACATCATACGGAGCAAAACCTATTTTCCCGCATACGCTTTTCGCCTGCGGAATAATGTTCGTATCGGGTATCTGATGCGTTATGCTGAAAGCGACCAGCGCCGGCGGATGCGCATGAACAACGGCCGACATTTGCGGGCGCATCTCATATATTGCCTTGTGAAAGGGAAATTCCGACGAAGGGCGATGCTGTCCGGCGACAGTCCCGTCCGCTTTCACACAAACGATGTCTTTTCTCGTAAGAGAACCTTTGTCTATCCCCGCCGGCGTAATCCATATATCGCCGTTATCATCCCTAATAGAGATGTTCCCACCCGAAGTTGTCGTAAGACCACTGTTGTAAATACGACCGATTACGACAATAATCTGGTCGGCCGGATGCATTAATTTCGTGTCTAATAGTTTCATTTTTATAACTGATAAGAATTTTTCAATATGGAATCTGTTTCCGGGTACAAAATTACACGAAAAACTTCTGTTTTGCAAATACTGTATAATAAATTCAGACGACGACGCCGAAATCATTTGAATCCGGCTTCAGCGGGTTTCTCCCAGGCCAGGCTTTCAATTTATTCTTACTATTTTTTGACCACCCGCGCTTTATAGAGTTTTATATTGGGTATGGTTAGTGTTTTATCGGGATTTTTGAAATAAATATGATATGTCCACCAGCTTTCTTCGGCTTTCGTGTATACCAGTTCTGCCGTTTTGTCATTATAGTTGACGGATTTCACGTCTCCGGTCGATTGGAGCGGTTCGAAAGGCGTGAATTTTTCGGTCGACATATTGAAAGAACATACGCCCTCATGTCCGCTTAACAGCAATTCGTTGCCGGAGACAAGCGACAAATCGTGTCCGCTCTCCACCGGAATCGGCCATTTCTTTTCAAGCGCCAGCCCGGGCGCAGACGTATCCCAGTCTTTCAACGAATACGCGCGAAGTTCGTCGTATCCCAACGCGTAGAAAAGATTCCTTTCTGCAACCCACACGGCTCCATGGCCGGAATACAGGCTGTCACGAAACAACACCCGCTCCGGTTTATCGACGTCGTACAGTTCAATACGGTTTCCATCCGGGTGAACGGAAAGGGTGACGGCGATTCTTCCGCCGGGCAACAGATCGGCCGAGTGAGCATTGGGAACATGTGCGTAAAAAAGACAGTTTTTTGTTGTGCGGTCCAGCAGCACAACGCCGCTTGACGCGGTCAGTAACAATTGCGTATTGTTATTGACCGGTTTACAGTCATTTATCGTGTTCATGTATCTTTGATACTCTTCCGGCAACTGCGACGCGGCATCCGATGTTCTCCATTCCCATACAATTTTTACGGAATCTTCGTTTGATTCCTCTGCGTTGATTATTATCACTTTGTCATCACCGCAGGTAATGATTTCGTAGAATTTTTCTCCGGCACTGCTGCATCCGGAGAGTATTAAACAAGTTAATATAAATAAGTGTTTCATTTTACTTACCAGTTTTTTTGTGTATTATAATCCATAAAATTCCATTCTTTCAAGTGTGCAGGCGTTCGTTGAGCGACGATTGCGTTCAATTTTTCCTGCATTTCACGGTTGTGGCCGGCAATATTCGTCGTTTCGTCCCAATCATTCGGTAGATCAAATATTTTGCATATTGATGTCCTGAATATTGTATATATCGGGACAAATTTTACGCTACAAAGGTACGTTTTTTTTCTGAATTGTGTCTATTATCTTTGCATTTTGGTAATCAAAGGTTTGGGCAGGCTTATCATCAAAATGGTTAAAGGAATGTTTACTATACAGCCGCGTACGGGTTGCCGTTTTCTCACGGTAGACGCCTGTCGCGAGGCATTCCCGTTTTATCAGAAAAACTACTTCAAATTCCTTACCGGACAAGACCTTGAAGACGATACGCGAATCATGTATTTCGACCTGAAAACCGTTTAACCGGATTGCTATACTCGCTGCCAATGACGCTGCTCGGATTGCTCCACCCGGCGGGCTTATCATGACGAAGGTCATAATCATCATGCTATCAATACATTATAATCCTTCGTATTTTTCTTTTTTTCCCGTTTATGGGGTCGAGTCTCGCCATGGCGAAAATCGGCCATTTTGAGACAGCCTCAACGGGATTCCCCATAATGGGACTTCCTTCTGCCCGTAGAAAGGGTGTCTTTCCGCAGGCAAAAAGAGTGTCCTTCCGCATACGGAAAGAGGCGACTTTCATCCGTTCATTTGAAAACCCTCTTTATCGCTTCCAAAAATCCGTATTTAAACTCCGTGTCCGGTTCCAGGTAGCTCCCTTC
>JAISYY010000244.1 GCA_031269635.1 Tannerella sp.
AACTGAAAATCCCCCGTCCGGTATTGGGCGTGTCAGGGAAAGCCATCGACCTGGAGTTTAAATGGAACGACAACATGCAGGAAAACGGCAATATCATGGATTTTTACATCAACGGCGACACAGCGCCCGGCGGACGGTTTAACTTCCGCTACAAAGAATGAAAAATCGTTTTATAAATCACCCTTATTTGAATCCTGTACCTGTGTACAGGATTCAAATATAAAGAACAAAGCGATATACCGTTTTTTAAAAATATTCATAGTCTTAACCGGTTCGTGATTTTACTTGTGTTGATAAACCCTGACATAGTCGATTTCGTACACGGCAGGCAGTTTGCTTTCGTCCACGCCTTCATAGCCGCCCCAGTTTCCGCCCCATGCCAGGTTAAGTTTCAGGTAAAAAGGCACGTCGAAAGGCCAGGTGTTTTTATTGCCCTTCCTGTCGTTTTGAAACTCAAAATGCATGTTCCCGTCTACAAACCCCCGTATGTAGCCGTCCGTCCATTCCACCGCGTATACATGAAACTCGGATTCTGCCGTTTCGACGAACTGTTCGCCTGTTTTTCCCGTTCCGGCAGTATGGTTGTACGTGCTGCAGTGGATAGATGAAGATACCCAGCCGGGCCGGTAGCCGACTTCTTACATGATGTCAATTTCGCCATCCGAAGGCCACGACCTGAAATGCTGGGGCAACATCCAAAAAGCCGGCCACGTCCCTCTGCCCTGCGGCAGCTTCAGGCGGGCTTCAAAATAGCCGTATGTCCAGCTGGCGTCACTGTTCATGCGAATGGAAATCACCCTGTCGCCTTTCTTTTTAGCGATAATCTTCAATGTGCCACCGGAAACCGGCGCACAGGTGTCCGCACCGTCGACGCCCGCGACGTAAAGCTGTAATTCATTATTTCCCCAGCCGTGATCTCCCGTTTCAAAGTACCACAAGTCCGAATCGGGCAATCCGTTTTTATCCGTATCAAATTCGTCATGCCAGACCAGTTCGTAACCTTCCGGAACAAAACCGTCGTTTTTTTGTTCGTCGATTGCTGCCGGATGATTATTGCAATTAGTAATCAACAGGAGCGATGTTAATAATAGATTGCACATAAGTTTTCTATTCATAGATTTTATTGGGAAAGGGGATGATTCCGTTTCGATTAAAATCACCCCCTTCATGATTCTTAATTCAAAAATAGTTTCATCCACACAAAGAGGCAGATGAAAAGCAGGGCGGGAAGCATGTTGATGATTTCGATCTGTTTTATCTTCAGCAGGATCAGGCTCAACCCTATGAGGATAATACCGCCTGTAGCGGTCACTTCGGTGATGATTTCAGTGGGGATGTCCTTGCCCGCGACGGCGACGAACAGTGTGATTCCGCCCTGAAACAGCAGTACGGGTACGGACGAGAATAAAACGCCGATGCCCAGCGCCGATGCCAGCATAATGGACGAAAAGAAATCCATGACGGATTTGGTGAGCAGCAGGTCCGACGTCTTGCCGAAGCCTTCTTCGATACATCCGATGATCGTCATCGACCCCATGCAGAAAAGCAGGAAACCTGTCGTAAGCCCCTCGGTAAAGCGGTCGTTCTTCGACCCCGTCCTTGCCTTGACGTACTCGCCGAGATGGTCGACCCGCTCGTTCAGCCGGAGCCTGACGCCCACAAAACCGCCCAGCACGAGACTTAGCACCACCAGCAGCGGCGAAGAAAGATCCAGCGACATTTTCACGCCCAGCAACAACGTGAACAATCCCACCGCCTGGAAATATACCGTTTCATACCTTTCCGGCAAAGCCTTTTTGACGAGTAGCCCGATACCACTGCCCACGATTACGGCGCCCGTATTAATTAATGTTCCTACCATATCCGTTTTTGGGAAGCATATCCGTTAATTCTTAATTCCCTTTCGGCAGGAACGTCTGCCGGTCTTCCACCTTCACGTTCGCTGCCTGACAGAACGCCTGCACGGGAAACAAAGTAAATAATACAACGGATAACAGAATTTGTTTTGTCATGTTTTATTGTTTTATAAATCAAGTATCGCATAAGAATTAATTAAGAATTAAATTATCCGTTAATTCTTGGTTCATTGCTGCGGAAGGCTCCGACAACACTACGGAAAGCCGGAACACACAGTCATCGCCCTGTCCTAAATCGAATTTTTTAATTCTTAATTTTTAATTCTTAATTCTTGATTTTTAATAGTTTTCCGCCCTTATTTCGAAATAAGCTTTTGGATGCGAACAGACCGAACAAATTTCCGGCGCTTTCTTGCCGATAATGATATGTCCGCAGTTGGCGCATTTCCATATCCGGTCATCGTCGCGCGAAAATACCAATCCGTCGTTTATGTTAGCAAGCAGTTTCCGGTAACGTTCTTCGTGTTCCTTTTCAATCTTGGCCACGCCTTCGAACAGGAACGCAATCTTGTTGAAGCCTTCTTCTTTAGCCGTTTTAGCAAAACCGGCATACATATCCGTCCACTCGTAGTTTTCGCCGAGGGCGGCATCCAGCAGATTTTCGGCTGTTGTCGGAATATCGTTATCGTGCAGCAGTTTGAACCATATTTTTGCATGTTCCTTTTCGTTTCCTGCCGTTTCTTCAAAGAGATTCGCTATTTGTACGTATCCGTCTTTTTTAGCTTTCGACGCATAGTACTGATACTTCGTATGCGCCTGCGATTCGCCTGCAAATGCAGTTTTCAAATTTTCTTCTGTTTTTGATCCTTTTAATGGTTTCATAACTAATATAATTTAATAATTCTTAAACGATTCTTAATTCTTAATTTCTTAAATGAGTGAATATTTTACTTGTTCCAATCCTGGGCAAGCATGCGTTTGTAGCTGTTATAACGCCATTTTGCGTTATCTTCGGCTGCCCGGAACAGTTCGGCCGCTTCTTCGGGATACTGTTTTGCAACAGATGAGAAACGAACTTCGCCTTTGAGGAAATCCTGGAATTTCTCCCATTGCGGTTCCTTGCTGTCCAGCGTGAACGGGTTTTTGCCCTCGGTCTCCAGCGCGGGGTTATAACGCCATAAGTGCCAGTATCCGCAGGTTACGGCGTCTTTTTCTTCGGCCTGGCTCTTGCCCATGCCTTGACGCAGGCCGTGGTTGATACAGGGAGCGTAAGCGATAACCAGTGACGGGCCTTCGTGGGCTTCGGCTTCGCGTATTGCTTTCAGCGTCTGCGCCTGGTCGGCTCCCATGGCTATCTGGGCTACATAGACGTATCCGTAAGTAGTGGCAATCATGCCCAGGTCTTTCTTGCGGACGCGCTTTCCTGCCGCGGCGAATTTGGCGATTGCACCGACGGGAGTAGCTTTCGACGACTGTCCCCCGGTGTTGGAATAGACCTCCGTGTCGAGCACAAGGATATTTACATTTTCACCCGAAGCAATAACGTGATCCAGACCACCGTAACCGATGTCGTATGAAGCCCCGTCGCCGCCGATAATCCACTGCGAACGTTTCACAAGATAATGACTCAGCTCTGCCAGTTGACGGCCGACGTCACATCCGGGATAAGTTGCCGTGTATTCTTTCAGCATTGGGGTGATGCGGGTGGCCAGTTCCTTCGTCTTGCCGGCGTCGTGGCGGTTGGCGATCCATTCCTCGAACAACTCTTTCGGAGCGCCCATCTCGATAGCTTCGCGCATGAGACGGACAATACGGTCGCGCATCTTCCGGTTGGCAAGTTCCATACCCATGCCAAATTCACAGAAATCTTCAAACAGAGAGTTTGCCCATGCCGGGCCTTGTCCCTGCTCGTTTTTCGTGTACGGCGTGGAAGGGATGGAGCCGGAATAGATAGAAGTACATCCCGTCGCGTTGGCTACCATCTCGCGATCGCCGAACAGTTGGGAAATGAGTTTGACGTAAGGCGTCTCGCCGCAGCCCGAACATGCGCCCGAAAACTCAAACAGCGGGGTGGCAAACTGCGAATTTTTAACATTCATCTTAATATCCACCAGATGCTGTTTCGATTTCACGCCGGTAACGCAGTAATTCCAGTTTTTCTGTTCTTCAAGCTGCGTTTCCAGCGGCGTCATGCTCAATGCCTGATTACCTTTGAATCCCGGACATATATCGGCGCAGTTACCGCAACCGAGACAGTCGAGTACATCGACCTGAATACGGAAATTCATCCCTTTCATCGTAGCGGGAGCTTTCATTTCGAGCGTCTCGAACGCAGCGCCGGCCTTTTCCGCCGTGTCCAGGACAAACGGGCGGATAGAAGCGTGAGGACAGACGTAAGCGCACTGGTTACACTGTATACAGTTATCCTTATTCCACAACGGGACGAAAGGAGCTACGCCGCGTTTCTCATACTGCGCCGTTCCCTGCATCCAGGTACCGTCTTCGCTGCATTTGAAGGATGAAACGGGAAGAAGATCGCCATCCTGTGCATTGATGGGACGGACTACTTCGTTGATGAACGCCGGGTCGTTGTTTGCCGGAACGTCATCGTCGGAAAGGTTCGCCCATGCCGGGTCTGTTGTAAGCTGTTTATATTCGCCTCCACGGTCGACGGCCGCATAGTTTTTGTTCACGATATCTTCACCTTTCTTTCCGTACGACTTGACGATGAATTTCTTCATCTGCTCAATCGCCAGATCGACAGGTATCACCTGCGTGATACGGAAGAACGCCGACTGGAGGATTGTGTTCGTACGGTTACCCAAACCTATTTCCTGTGCAATCTGCGTCGCATGGATATAATAGACCGAAATGTTTTTCTTCGCGAAATAACGTTTCACCTTATTCGGTAAATGTTTGGCCAGTGCATCGCCGTCCCAGATCGTGTTCAGCAGGAAGGTGCCGTTCTCGCGCAAACCTTTCGTCACGTCGTACATGCGAAGGTATGCCTGTACGTGGCAGGCAACGAAGTTGGGCGTGTTTACGAGATACGTCGAGCGGATGGGCGTATCGCCGAAACGCAGGTGCGAGCAGGTGAAACCGCCTGATTTCTTTGAATCGTACGAGAAATATGCCTGACAGTACTTGTCGGTGTTGTCGCCGATGATTTTGATGGAGTTCTTGTTTGCACCTACGGTACCGTCGGCTCCCAGGCCATAGAATTTGGCCTCGTACATGCCGGCGCCGCCCATTGCAATCTCTTCTTTCTGCGGAAGGGAAGTAAACGTAATATCATCCGTGATGCCTATTGTAAACTGATTTTTAGGTATCGACATGGATAAGTTCTCGAATACGGACAGGATTTGTGCCGGGGTAGTATCCTTGGAGGAAAGGCCGTAGCGTCCGCCAACGATAAAAGGCGCGTTTTCTTTTCCGTAGAAGCAGTCTTTCACGTCTAAGTATAACGGTTCGCCGTTGGCGCCCGGTTCTTTCGTACGGTCGAGCACGGCAATACGCTTGGCCGTTTCGGGTACGGCGGCGAGGAAATGTTTGGCGGAGAACGGGCGGTACAGGTGTACGGCTACCAAGCCTACTTTTTCGCCTTTGGCGGTCAGGTAATCGATCGTTTCGCGTATCGCTTCCGTCACGGAACCCATGGCGATGATTACGCGCTCGGCGTCGTCCGCTCCGTAGTAATCGAACAATCCGTATTTGCGGCCGGTGAGTGCGGAAAGTTCGTTCATATATTCTTCCACAATCGCCGGAACAGCTTCGTAGTAAGGATTACATGCTTCACGGTGCTGGAAGAACGTATCGGGATTTTCGGCCATACCGCGGGCAACCGGTTTTTCGGGGTTCAAAGCGCGTGCGCGGAAAGCCGACAGCGCTTTCTGGTCAATAAGCGGAGCCAGGTCGCCGTTTCCCAATATTTCGATTTTTTGCACCTCGTGCGACGTACGGAAGCCGTCGAAGAAATTGACGAAAGGAACACGCGATTTGATCGTCGACAGGTGAGCGACAGCCGCCAGATCCATAACTTCCTGAACGGAACCTTCGGCTAACATGGCAAAACCGGTCTGCCGGCAAGCCATTACGTCCTGATGATCGCCGAAGATAGACAAGGCGTGCGATGCAATCGTACGAGCCGATACGTGAAATACGCTCGGCAGTAATTCGCCGGCTATTTTATACATGTTAGGGATCATCAGCAGTAATCCCTGGGAAGCCGTGTAGGTAGTAGTCAGTGCACCGGCCTGGAGTGAACCGTGAACAGCGCCTGCCGCTCCGGCCTCCGATTGCATTTCCTGAACCAATACGGTCTCGCCGAAGATGTTTTTCCTCCCGGCGGCCGCCCATTCATCTACGTATTCAGCCATTGTCGATGAAGGCGTGATCGGATAAATCGCGGCAACTTCGCTGAACATATACGAGATATGCGCCGCTGCCTGGTTTCCGTCACAAGTCAAAAATTTCTTTTCTTTTGCCATAATTCTTAAATCTTTTAGTTGTTATATAAATTCATTTATTTTCCTAATATAAAAAACCGAAAAGCCAGACAGGAATCATGTTGTCTTCTCCGGTATCAATACCATTTACCGCATAGTAGCAGTCAGGGTTATTTTTAAAAGCCCCGTTTACTTTTATGCAGAAGTGATGTTCCTCATTTACGGTGAAATCCGTATTTTTTACTCCTCCGTTAACGATCAAATCCTTTTGCACCTGATTGTAAAAAAACGTCTTGCACTCCGACAGTTCATCTACCTGTTTCTGGTTGACAACGTGCAGGAGGTTCGTATTATATATGTACACTTTGGACGGTTTCTTGGAGAAATCTTCGCCGGCGTTGTACAGCATATTAACCAGCCGGGCGTCTTTCAGGTATTTGATATAATTCATGACCGTCGCGCGGGACATGTCCAGTTCTTTGCTCAGTTGACTTACGTTTGGCGTACACGGGGCATCCAGTGAAATCAGGTATAAAAGTTTCCGCAATTTCGGGAGGTAACGCTGTTCGATCTGTCTAATGTACGACACATCGACTTCGAGCGTCATGTTCATCGTTTTGAGCAGGTTTTCCGAATAATTGCGCTTTTCCAGAAAGAACGGGTAAAAGCCGTGATGCAGGTAATCCTTAAAATCCGCCTGTAACTTTTCTTTCATTCGACCGGAAATATCTTCGGAAACAGGCTTGTGATTATGCAGGATATCCTGCAATTTACAGGCCGGATATTGTTCGCCGTTCACCAGATTCAGGTATTCGCGGAACGAAAAACCGCGTAGATAATATACGGCGACTTTGTCCGAGAGATCCGGGTTTTCTTCTTTCAGCCGCATAACGGAAGGTCCCGTGAATACGATTTTCAGATCCGGGAATTTGTTATAGCAAGCCTTCAGTTCCTTCGACCATTCGGGATATTTGAATACCTGGTCGATGAGGAGCGTCTTCCCGCCGTTGGAATGGAACTGTCCGGCAAAATCAATGAGCGTACGCACGGTGAAAATGAAATGATTCAGGTTTATGTACAGGCACTCGCGGTTGCCCGTTCCGTAAAATTCTTTTGCATAAGAAAGCAGGAAAGTCGTTTTACCCGCACCACGAGAACCTTTAATACCAATCAGGCGTTCATCCCAATTGATCTCATCCATCAAACCGCGACGAACTAACGACGTGGAAAGATGCGACAGTAAATATTGATGTGTACGATAAAACGATTCCACAATGCAGCGTACAATAGTTATATAATCGGGGACAAAAGTAAGTAAAAAACTCAATATTGCAAACTCGACTTTGCAGTTTTTTTTTGTTTTACGTAATATTTGATTACTTTTGCCGGCAAATTTAACGATTGATTCTCAACTATTAACTGATTTGCATAAATGACAACGAATAACCCGTTTTTTAGTGAATACGCGACCGAACACCAAACAATCCCATTTGACAAAATCAGGGACGAACATTATTTAGAGGCTTTTGACGAAGGTTTCAGGCTGTTGCGGGAAGATATTGACCGGATTGCCGGCGACGCCCGGATGCCGACGTTCGAAAACACGATTGTCGAACTTGAAAGAAGCGGCGGATTTCTCAAAAAGGTATCCGACGCCTTTTTCGGTATATTCAGCGCCGTGTCGGACGAAAAAAAGATAGAAATAGCGCAGACGGTTTCCCCGAAAATATCCGAGTCCTCGCATTATATATTCTTAAACAAACCCCTGTTTCGGCGAGTGAAAGCGATCTACGGGGAAAAGTCGTCGCTGAACCTTTCTACCGAAGATTTGCGGCTGCTCGAAAACACATACGACCATTTCATCGACAACGGCGCCGGTCTTAACGAAGAAGACCGGGAATCGTACAAACGGTTAAGTACGGAATTGGCTCTTTTAGCCATTGACTTTGATAAAAATGTCATAAAGGACGAAAACGGTTTTGAATTGCTCATTACGGAACGGAAGGAACTGAGCGGATTTCCGGCCGATATTCGCAAGGCTGCAGCGACCGCCGCCAAAGAAAAAGGACGGGAAGGATGGCTTTTCACCCTCTCGGAACCTTCATACGTCCCGTTCATGCGTTATGTCGGTAATCGCGAGTTGCGGAAGAAAATGTACATGGCTAAAGTGACGGTAGGATGCGGAGGAAATGACTCCGACAACAGGGAAATCGTGAAAAAAACGGTCAATAACCGGCTTGAAATAGCACATCTTTTAGGATATGACCATTACGCGTCTTATGTTTTGAAAGATAAAATGGCGAAAGATGAGGCGCGGGTATATAAACTTCTCCGGCAGTTGCTGAAAAATTATAAGCCTTTGGCCGAAAACGAATATAAAACGCTGAACAAATTCGCATCCGAAACGGAAGGCGACGAGGACTTTATGCTTATGCCCTGGGACTGGAATTATTATGCGGAAAAATTGAAAAAGCGCCTGTTCCATGTCAATGATGAGATAACACGCCCGTATTTCGAGCTTGAATCCGTAAGGGAAGGCGTTTTCGGACTTGCCGGGGAACTGTACGGGTTGACGTTCCGGGAAAATGCCGGGATACCGGTTTATCATAGGGACGTCATTACTTATGAAGTCCTTGATTCGGACGAAAGCCTGCTGGGAATTTTATACCTGGATTTTTTCCCGCGCGAGACAAAGCAGCCGGGAGCATGGATGAGTAACGTACGAGGACAGTTTGTTGACGGGGAGAACTGTGACCACCGGCCACATGTCCTGATGTCGATGAATTTTATGCGTCCGACGAAAGAACAGCCGTCGTTGCTGTCGTACGGCGAGGTGAAGACCCTGTTGCACGAGTTCGGCCACGCCCTGCACGGATTGATGAGCAAATGCAGGTACGAAAGTATGTCGGGCACGAATGTGAAGCACGATTTCGTGGAACTCCCGTCGCAAATAATGGAAAACTGGCTCGATGAAACCGGATTTTTAGACCGTATCGGCATTCATTATAAGACCGGGAAGAAAATTCCCCGGAGATTAGTGAAGTATATCATTGACGCATCGAACTTCAATGCCGGATATGCGTGCTGCCGCCAGGTGGGTTTCGGATTGCTGGATATGGCGTGGCATACGTTGACTTCACCTTTCGACGGCGACATGGAACGCTTCGGGAAAAAAGCGTGGAGAAAAGCGGCCGTACTGCCCGAGATCGGCCGGACAATCATGAGTTGCCGGTTCGGGCATATCTTTTCGGGAGGCTATGCGGCGGGATATTACGGTTATAAATGGGCGGAAGTACTGGATGCGGATGCGTTTTCCGCATTTAAGGAAAAAGGCGTTTTTGACAGGGAAACGGCGCAGTCGTTCAGGGATAATATCCTTAGCAAAGGCGACAGCGAAGACCCGAATGTGCTTTACGTGAGGTTTCGCGGACGCAGGCCGTCAATGGCTGCACTGTTGCGTCGCAACGGCATTTTCCCCGTTGCGGCAGTTACCGGCGGATCAATTCGCAACGGGCGTCGATGAAATGGCGGCCGACGCAGTGTGTGGAAAACTATTTTCCCAGTCGCGGAAGCCCGGCAGGCGATGTGACGCCGAAAATACCTTTTTGCTTTGACCGGATGTCTTCTATAAGATAGAACGCTTTCGGGTCAAACTCATCTATGATCCGTATGACCTTCTGTTGTAACTTCCGGTTGATTGCGGTTTCGATAATATCTACTTCCGAAATGGCGCCTTCACCTTTGATGAAGGTAGATCCGATATTGTTCTTGTTCAATATTCCCGTTAACAGATGACCGTCGTTTTTCGTGTAAATCCTAAGCAAAACATATCCGAAAGCAATCTTATTCTCGACCAGTATGCCGATGAAATTGCCCGCAGCATACCCTCCCGCGTAAGCAATATAAGCGATCAGACTATTCGTGTGAGAGAATATCTGTGAAATAATAACCACCCAAATAAACACTTCAAAAAATCCGACAACAGGCGCTTTCTTCCGTTCACCTTTCGACACGAAAATGATACGCAACGTACCTAATGTCACATCACAGATACGGCCAAAAAAAATGACAACCGGCAATAACCACGGATAAGTATCAAAAATTTCAAACATTTCAATAAATCATTTTTAAACGGGCGCAAAATTACATATAAATCCTGCGATTTCCAAACACGGGCAAATGTGTGGATATAATTCAAATTGTTGTACAAAATGTCCCGTACGGACGTTTGGACATGCGACAATCCAAATTGTACCCCCAGCCTGTACAGACTGACCGTCACTGTCCGGACTGATTCAGTTTTATCTCCGGATTCAGGACGTACCGGCCGCGTTTAACGCGAAGGAAGGCCTCTTTGCAGTAGGGCGACGGTTTTTCTCTTTCGTGCATCGCCATGACGCTGTTGATATAAGTTCGTTTTTTACGGTACGGAGGCAGGATTTCGTCGGGCATCATGGCGGCAAACTGTTCGAGTTCGGCCATGTCGAATGTGCCGCCGACAATTTCTTCATCACCTTCGGGATAGATGAGTTTCGCGTGCATGGGCTGGCTCTCGGCCGTAATACGCATCAGGATGATAAGGAAATACAGCATACTGTGCGAACCGGCGCGGAAGCGGCGCCGGTTACAGTCGTATTCGATGGCCGGCGGGCATATCCGGTTCCAGCAGCGTATCAGCGTCTGCTCGTTTGCAAGTTGCGTCTGTTTTTGTTTCGAACATTTATATTTGATGTATGATGCTAACAGATAATCCAAGGCTTGCCGGGACGAATCGTCGGCGTGGGTGAGCGAGGCGCCATTGTTGACCATATCAAGAACAAGTTCCGTCTGTCCGTATTTAAGCGCCAGCATCAGTCCCGAAACGCCTCCGTCGCAGGTGAAATCGACCCCGTATTTCCGAATGACGGCGTTCACTCCGGATTTGTTGCCCAGTCGCAGGTGCTTTTCGTATTCGCGGCGTTCGGCGCGTATCTCCTTCATGAAGAGGATGGCGCGCTGAAACTGTAGTTTGGCCAGCGCCTCCACCCAATCGTACCGGCGGTGGTGAATGGCATACTGGAACAGCTGTTTGCGTTCCCTTTTCACTTCCGCTTCCTTTTTGGCCGGGTCGAGCGCCAGCGTTTTGACCGTCTCCAGCTGTTCGGGTGAGAGGTATTCGTATCCCAGGTATTTGGCGCGTATTTGTTCGGCCTGTTCATGTTTGCCTTGTTCTTCAAGGCGGCGGGCTTCGTTGAGCCATTCTTCGCGCGTCGACCGGGTTTCCCTGATGCTGATTTCGGTTTTCGTTTCCTGCATTTGCAGGAGTTGCAGCGCGGGATGCGAGGAGAGCCGTTCGAAGATGTATATGTTTTTAACGGCGCGGGTGACGGCGACGTAGAACGAATTGATGTAGAACTTGTAGATTTCAGCGTCCTTATCGGTTTTATCGCCTGCACGGTTGTAGGGCAACGCTTCCTGCTGGAGGTCTTCGACGGTTACTCCGGCGATGATTTCGCGAAATTCGGCTTCGTGACCGGAGATGAAATCGACCAGGATGACGTTTTCGTATTCCAGTCCCTTGGCTTCCTGAACGCTGAATATCAGCGGCGTTTTGAAGAAGCGGGCGGCTTCGG
This sequence comes from Tannerella sp., assembly GCA_031269635.1. GTDB lineage: Bacteria > Bacteroidota > Bacteroidia > Bacteroidales > Tannerellaceae > Tannerella. The sequence continues at coordinate 11,914 of JAISYY010000244.1, forward strand.
CCTTCTGCACCTGGCCGGGCACGATGACGGCGTATCGGGCGCTCTCCTGCGTGCGACGGTTCAGTTCCTTTTTCTTTTTTTCGTCGTTGAAATACAGCAGCACTTCGCCTTCCTCCCGGCTGACGGTGTTGACCAGGTAATTGCTTTCGCGGTCGATGGAACCGAAACGGCTGTTTTTGATTTTCAGCAGGCTGTTGCTGAGTTCCACCACGCGGAGGCTGTTCCGGTAGTTGGTTTGCAGGATGTTGATCCGGTTGTCCCGGCTGTCGCCCGTCTCGTAAAAATACGTTTTGATTTTGCTCCACGAGAAGAAATTGGGATGCACAATCTGGTTGCTGTCACCGGTGAGGACGAAATGCTGCCTGTTTTTCAGGGAGGCAAGGATACATTTCAGCTGAATATTGGTAATGTCCTGTACTTCATCCACCATGACGTAATCGTAGCAGGGCTGCACCCTGTCGAGGTATTCGTGGCAAAGGATGTTGCTGTCGTACAGGTTTCCTCCTTCAGCCAGTCCGTGTATTTGAGAAACAGCGGGTAAAGTCGTTCCCTTTCCTGCGGGGAGAAAACAGACTGTTTGACGCCAAGATTCATGTACTCCTTTTGCGACAGCCAGGCCGTATGCACCGGCGAACCGGTAATCACGCCCTTGAACTCCTCAAACACACGATACGGTTCGTTGATTTTTACCGACTGCGCATACCGGGCGAACCATCTTTCGAATTGCTTAAAATCCACTTCCCGCCCTTCGGGAATCTGCCACAGCGAGAGATAGTCTTTCAACGAAAGGAAATCGGCCTCCTGATGTTCACTGTCGAAACAGGATGAATAATAGATATTCGAAGCATTGTCGACCAAATATTTCGAGAGCGAGACGTATGCCACGTTTCCGTGCAGGCTCTTGAGTTTTTCCAGCACGAGCGCCGTCTTGCCGCTGCCTGCCGAACCGACGATAATCAGTGGCGGCTGAAGCGTGTAAATGTCTTTCTGGAAATCGTCGAACGAAATGAACTTGTTGAGCGTATGGATGATTTTGCTGCTTTTGTTCAGATAGGAGAGGCTGACCGTCGCGTCTTCCCTGTCGGGCGAATCGACCGGGACAAACTTGCTTTCGTCGATGGTCGCCCCGCGCAGGAAGCGGCTGTGCGCATAGTTATGGTCTTTAATGACTTCCAAGAGGAGGATGTATTTCCTGTCTTCATATTTCACAAAATTGAACAGCAGGCGGTCGCGAATATCCAGCCTCGCGCGGTAGTAGCCCGTACCCTGCATCTTACGGACATCGGCGCTCTTGAAATCACCGGACTGCAACTGTTTTAGCGTCTTGGAAAAAGTCTTCTCGACGGATTGAACGTTTAAATCGTTCTGGTACAGTATATCAAACATTTTATTATTTTTGCGTGCAAATGTACGGATTTTTTCCCGAACCGGATGCGGTTTTCATGCAATTTGTCGTGAAACGCTGGGGATTTTCCTGTTTTGGAATCCTTAATCCGGGCGGACATTCGCTTGCATTTCCCGCAGTATTCCGTATCTTTGCCATTTCATTTTAAAAGTTCAATACTATTTATAATATATCAACATGGTATTACGAATAATAATGAAATAATAAATCTATTACAATGGAAAGACTTTACAGAGAGCCTTCAGAGGCAACCAAACAAAGCAAGGGTTTAAATACCTGAAAAACAAATATGTAAACCCTTGCCTATGTTTAAACCTGAAAGAATTTTAAAAAA
>JAISYY010000252.1 GCA_031269635.1 Tannerella sp.
GACAATGGCTACAAGATACGGCGAGCCGCCATCGACCTGAACATCCCGCTCCTGACAAACGCCCGCTTAGCCGACGCTTTCATCACCGCCTTCTGCACCCTGACGCTTGATGACATTCAGATCAAAAGCTGGGATGAATATTCTTAATAAATTAAGAATTAAAACAGGATAGAACGGTTTTTACGGTGTTTCGTGAGGGATATAATGTTGGTAGAAACCCCCGCGTCTATCCCTATAGCCTTGTCAAGGCTGCGTTCTCATCCGGAGTATCGGAATGCGGTTACAGTTTATTTGTTTCGCATCATTATATGAATTTGTTTTTTTGAGAAAAATTTTGCAGATACAAAAAAACATTTTATCTTTGGCCGACCGTTCAGTCAAAAATGAATAGAAAATATAACAGAATATGCCGAGAACAAAAGAACAAAACGAAGCCATTAAGTTGGAAAAGAAGCAGTTAATCATGGATGTCGCACTGCGGCTTTTCGCTGAAAACGGATATGCGAATACGAGTATTGACAAGATCGCCAAAAGTATAGGTATTGCCAAAGGATTGCTATACACTTATTTTAAAAATAAGGAAGATTTGCTGTATCAAATTCTGCTGTCCGGTATAGATAAAATGTCGATAGGAGTATTTTCCGAAGTCATGACTGCGAAAGAATTTGTTGAAGGTATTGAAAAGGTATTTGATAATGTAATGCAATATAAAGATTTTTTCAAACTGTACACAGCCCTAAGCGTGCAACCGGGAATAGTGCAAAATTTAGCCCCGATAGCAGACAGTTACAGGAGTCTCAATGTAGTAATTAAATATTTTCACCGTCGTTTCGGAGAAAATGCGATGAAGGAACTGTTACTTTTTTCCACTCTTTCAAAAGGTTTTTCCGTACTTGCCATGTTTGGAGACGGGCAACGTATGATACAGTACGATTTGCTGGAAGAAACGATACTTGATTTCTTTCGCAAACGGTATGGTACACAATGAACGAATAATAATCACAATAAAGAGGAAAGATATGGAACTGATATTGAAAAACGGCTTTGCCGGCCTTTGTTTAACCGGACTTTTCCTGCTGGCGGGAATAGACGTGCAGGCACAAACGCCGAGCGCTGTTGAAATAGTGAAAAAGGCTGATGAGAACAGCCGGGGAGACAATTTGTATTCCGAAATAAAAATGACGGTTGTGCGGCCAACGTGGACACGCGAAGTGGGTATCAAAAGTTGGTCGAAGGGCGATGATTATTCGCTTACGCTGATAACTTCGCCCGCAAAGGAAAAGGGACAGGCGTTCTTGAAACGCCAAAAAGACCTGTGGAACTGGCAGCCTGCCATCGGGCGGATGATTAAGATGTCGTCGTCGGTGATGGGACAGGCATGGATGGGCAGCGATTTTACGAACGACGATTTGATGCGGGAATCGTCCATCGTAAACGACTACACGCATCAGCTGGAAAAAACGGAGGAAATCCGCGAGTTCGACTGTTACAAGGTGATTCTCATTCCGAAAGAAGAAGCCGCCGTCGTGTGGGGAAAAGTGGTGATGTGGATTTCAACGAACGGTTTCATCGAAATCAAAACGGAATTTTATGATGAGGACAATGTCCTGGTAAACACGTTTGACGGCTATGATGTCAAGCCGTTCGGCAAACGCAGAATAGCTTCGCGCATGGAGGTCATACCTGCCGACAAACCCAACCAGAAAACGGTGATGGAGGTGATTAAGTACGACTTTGATAGCGTAATCAACGAAAGTTTCTTTTCGCAGCAGAACATGAAAACGGTTAGATAATGAATAACGAATAGTGAATAGTGAATAACGAATAATATATTAGTTGATATAATTATGGAAAAAAATGTACTTAAAGAGAAATCGTATGCATTTGCTTTGCGTATTGTAAAAGCATACAAGTATTTATGTTATGAGCAAAAAGAATATGTTTTGTCCAAACAACTTTTGCGTAGCGGAACTGCAATCGGCGCATTAATTTGTGAAGCACAATATGGAGAATCTTCGCCTGATTTTGTTCACAAGTTTGCTATTGCGTTGAAAGAAGCAAATGAAACGCGGTATTGGCTTGAATTACTTAAAGACAGTGCGTTTATTGATGAGAATGTTTTTGATTCGGTCAATGAAGAATGTGTAGAATTGATAAAATTACTGACAAGCAGTATAAAAACGTGTAAACGTAATATAACGAATAGTGGATAACGAATAGTGAATAACGAATAATATGTAATTTAAAAACGGTATGACATGAAAATAAAAAAGAAGTTAGAGAAAAAATTGAATAACGAACCGGCCGGAAAAACACGCCGATTCCCATTATTCACTATTCGTTATTCACTATTCACTATTCTCTGTTCACTATTAAAAACAGTATGACATGAAAATAAAAAAGCAGTTGGAGAAAAAATTGAATAACGAACCGGCCGGAAAAACACACCGGTTCCCATTATTCACTATTCGTTATTCACTATTCACTATTCTCTATTCTCTGTTCACTATTAAAAACGGTATGACATGAAAACGAAAAAGCAGTTAAAAGAAGCAAGACCAAATAACGAACAAATGGCGAAGACACGCCGGTTCCCATTATTCATTATTCACTATTCATTCTTCGTTATTCACTATTCATTATTCACTATTAAACTGTGCTGGCGAAATATCTGGCGGAATCGCCGCCGGGCGTTTATAACTATTGCATCGGTATTTTTTGCCGTGTTTTTTTGTACGATCAACACTTGTTGGATGGAAGGCATGTGGGATAAGATGATTGAAAATACGTTGCGGACGCAGACCGGACATATTCAAATCCATTTGAAAGGTTACTGGGATGACAAAATTATTGATAATTTCATGACCGTCGACGGCGAAACGATCGCCTGTCTGGGGGAAATCAATCATATCGAAAACGTATCGCCCCGCATAGAAACGTTTGCAATGGCATCGTTTGGCGCGGTGTCTAAGGGGATTGCGCTTGTGGGCATTTCGCCCGCGAAGGAAGCCGGCAAATCGAACCTGCCTGCGCGGCTTGTCGCGGGCGAATATCTTTCCGAAACGGACGACGGCATACTGATTGGCGAAGGACTGGGCAAATACCTGAAAGCCGGTGTCGGCGATACACTGGCGTTTATCGGGCAAGGCTATCATGGCGTAAGCGCCGCCGGTTTGTTTCCCATCCGCGGAATACTGGAACTCCTTACCCCGGAGATGGATAACGGATTTGCATACATGACCTTGCCGTCGGCGCAACAATTCATCGACATGCCCGACGGATACAGCGGTATCCTGATAGCCTTGGACGACAACGACCTGTTGGACGGGACCATCGAAGCGGTAAGACAGGCTGTCGACACACAAGCGCTCGACGTGCTTCCGTGGCATTTTACGATGGAACGCCTCCTCCAGACCGCCGAATCGGACAAGGTTTTCAACAAGCTGATCATGTATATCCTGTACCTGATTGTCGCTTTCGGTATCCTGGGGACGGTTATCATGATGACGAACGAACGGAAAAGGGAGTTTTGCGTCCTGATTTCGCTCGGCATGGGACGTTTGAAACTGACGTCGGTCGTGGCGATGGAACTATTGATCATGACCCTCTCCGGAATGGCTTTGGCGCTTCTTGTCACGATTCCCGTTGCATACTGGTTTGCCCTGCATCCCATTGAGCTTGGCGGCGAGATGGCGGCCGTCTATGCCAGCTACGGCATGGAGCCGCTAATGCCCCTGTCGACCGATGCGGTGCATTTTGTCAAACAGGCGCTCATCGTTTTTGTGTTGACGTGCCTGACGATGATTTATCCTGTACGTGTAATAAAAAGACTGAAAATAACGGACAAACAATAAGTAGAATTACAGAATTTTCAAAATTAACACAGTTATATATGAAATTATATAAATTATCATGGAAGAATATTTGGCGCAACAGGATACGAAGCGGCGTGATTCTGGGCGCTATTGCGACGGGCCTGTTTGCCGGCACTTTCCTGTCGGCTTTTATGACCGGTTGGATAGTCGGCACCATCAATGACGATATCAACACGCACATGTCTCATGTCCAGATCCATGACACCGCGTTTTTCGCAAACGGAGATATTAATGCTTACTTCATGAAAAGCGCCGTTGCAGGGAAAATCAGGCAGGCGGGGGTGGACGCGAAGGTTTCCTGCCGGCTGAAACTGTCGGGGATGCTGGCTTCCGCAAGCAATGCTGTGGGTATATCGGCGAAAGGCGTTTTTGCGGATGAGGAAAAGGCGGTGTCTGTGATTGGCGGGCGCATGGCCGATTCCATGGGTGTTTTCCTGCCGGAGGAGGCCAGGATGCCGGTCGTTATCAGCAAAAAAACGGCGGAGAAACTGAAAGTAAGGCTGAAATCGAAAATCGTTTTTACGTTTCAAGATGTGCATGGCGAAATGCAAAGCGTCGCTTTCAGGGTGAGCGGGATCTATAAGACGACTAACAGGACGTTCGACGAAGGGACGGTGTTCGTGCGCTACGGGGATATTTTCGCTTACACCGGGTTGCCCGAAGATGCTGTCCACGAAGCCGGCATCAAGCTAAAGGACCTGGCGGCCTGCGAAATCGTGGCGCCCCGGCTGAAGGAGCTTTTTCCCGGACTGGGCGTGCGGGACTGGGGTGAAATCAATCCGGCGCTTGCAATGAGCATGGCCTGGTCGGATCTGTCCGGGATGATCATCACGGCTATCTTCCTGCTCGCCCTGTCGTTCGGTATCATCAACACGATGCTGATGGCGATTCTCGAACGCACGCGCGAACTGGGCATGCTCGGCGCCATCGGTATGAGTAAGAGGCGTATTTTCAGCATGGTCATGCTGGAAACCATCTTCCTGACTTTGCTGGGAAGCGTTGCCGGTATGGTTTTGGGCGCATTGCTCATCATTCCGTCCACCGGCAGCGGTATTGACCTGAGCTTCTTCATGGAAGACCAGTTCGAGGATTACGGATTCAGTTCGGTCGTGTATCCGGTACTGAATGTCGGGATGTTTTTGCAAATCAGCCTGCTGGTTGTTGTGGCGGGAATCCTGTCGGCTATCTATCCTGCGGCGAAAGCGCTCAAGCTGAAACCGAAACCGATAACTGATAACTAATAACTGATAACTATATGGGGAATATATGCGTAGTGCCGGGGGATACGGTTATTCGGACGGTGGATGATATGCTGGATTTGATGATGAACATGCAGTACCGGTATGGCTGTGATGCGCTGATAATCGACGGCAGGCAGTTGAATCCCGATTTCTTTGATTTGAAAACGGGACTTGCAGGCGAGATACTGCAGAAATTTGCCAATTATAATATGCGCCTGGGTATCGTGGGCGACTTTTCGGTGTACCGGAGCAAAAATCTTCATGATTTTATGCGCGAAAGCAATCGATACGGGAAAATCGTGTTTGCGGATACGGTAGAAAGGGCGAAAGAGTTGCTAAGTCAATAATTTATTAAAAAATACAATGTTATGAAACCTGTTATTGAAACGGAGAATTTATGTAAGATCTTTAAGGATTCGGCGCAGGAGGTTTGCGCGGTGAATGATGTCTCGCTGAGCATCGGTAAAGGTGAGTTTACGGCTATCGTCGGCCCGTCGGGGTCGGGGAAGACGACGTTGCTGAATATGATCGGCGGGCTGGACAGTCCTTCTTCGGGACGTATTTTTGTGGACGGCAGGGACATCTCGACGCTTTCCGAACGGCGGATGACGGAGTTTCGCCTGCATCATATCGGGTTTGTCTTCCAGGCCTACAACCTGATTCCTGTGCTGACGGCAAAGGAAAACGTCTCTTTCGTGATGGAACTGCAGGGACGGGGAAAGGACGAAATCGAACGCCGCGCCTGCGAACTGCTGGAGGCCGTCGGGCTGGGCGACCGCATGGATAGCCGGCCGGCCAAACTTTCGGGCGGCCAGCAGCAACGGGTGGCCGTCGCGCGGGCGCTGGCCCCGGCGCCGCAGTTTATCCTTGCCGACGAACCGACGGCGAATCTCGACAGTAAATCGGCCGCAAACCTGCTGGATATTATGGAACGGCTGAATGTGCAGGAAGGCGTTACGTTCGTCTTCTCAACGCACGACCCGCGTATCATGGCGAAAGCGAAACGGATCGTTACGCTGGAGGACGGGAGAATAGTGAATAACGAATAGTGAATAGTGAATAACTGACAACTGATATGAAGATGCGGTTTGTGCGGGGGGCGATTGGCTGCGCTTGGCTTTTTATGTGCGGGACGCCGCTGTACGGGCAGGAGGTTTCGGGCTATGTGAGCGGGATGCCTTCGGTGATTGTTCAGCAGCCTGCAGGCGAAACATGGTGGCAGGCGCTCGTGCATAACCGGGTTAACTTCGGCTGGCAACTGGCGGGGTGCTGGAGAGTGGATGCCGGCGTGCGCAACCGCTTGATAACGGGCAGCGAGGCGATGACTGACCCGGAAAGCGCGGGGCTTGATACGGGACTGGCTGACTTGTCATGGAACTGGGCGGCGGGGAAAAATGTCACCGGCAACACGTCGTTCGACCGCCTGCTCCTCACGTTCGAGAAGGATGAATGGCAACTGAAGCTCGGCCGGCAGCGCATCAACTGGGGGCAAACGTTCGTCTGGAATCCCAACGATATTTTCAACACCTACTCGTTTTTCGATTTCGACTATCCCGAACGCCCCGGCTGCGACGCTTTCCGTGCGACGTACTACCACAGTGCGACGGCCTCGTCGGAATTAGCCGTTTCGTCCAGCCGCGGGGGGCGGGTCACCGCAGCGCTGCTGCATCACTGGAACCGGAACCGCTTCGATTACCAGGTGATAGCAGGCGAACAGGCGGAGTCGGACATCGTCCTGGGCGGCGCCTGGACGGGCGATTTCGACGGGTTGAATTTCCGCGGCGAGTTTTCCCTGTTCCGTCCGCTACGACATTTCACCGACACCGCGACCGTCGCCTCCGCATCGGCCGGCCTGGATTATCTTTTCAGCAATTCGCTGATGGTGCAACTCGAAGTCCTCTACAACAACGCAGGCGGCGCCTTTGCGGACAACGGCTTGCCGGGCCTCTACGCCACACCTTTGTCCGCCAAACACCTCTCCATCTGCGACTGGAACGTCTTCGCGCAGGCGTCCCGTCCCCTCACGCCGCGCCTCAACGCCGCGCTGTCGGGGATGTATTTCGTGGACGCGAAATCCTGCTATGCCGGCCTGTCGGCAGATTATTCCGTTATCGAAAACCTTGATTTTTCGTTTATCGCACAATATTTCGCATCGGCCAAAAGCAGCGCCTCCGGCAACATGAGTATATGGCTGGGATTCGTGCGGTTGAAGTATTCGTTTTGAGGGTT